>DATDDC010000474.1:0-12686 GCA_036523995.1 Anaeromyxobacter sp. | reverse complement strand
AGAGGCTCGAGGCCGAGACGGAACGCTGGTCGTTCCTCGATCCGGTCTCTCCGGTGCCGGCCCCGCGCGTCATCGAGGATGGTCTCTCGGCTCGGGAGATCGACGCCCGGCTGAAGGAGCTGGCGGCGAAGCTCGGGGACTGGGACCGCGTCTTCGGCTACTGCGCGTATGCGGTCCGGCGGAGCGGGCTCTGGAAGATCCTCGGGTTCGCCTCGTTCTCGCACTACTGCGAGGTGCGGCTCGGCCTCGCGGTCCGCACCGTCGAGCAGCGGGCCGCGGTCGAGAAGCGGCTCTGGGAGGTGCCGGCGCTCCGCGCCGCCCGGGACGACGGGCTCGCGTACGAGAAGGTCCGGCTCCTCTGCCGGCTGCCGAATCACGAGGTCGAGCGCTGGATCCCGAGGGCGCGGCAGCTGACGTGCGTGGCCCTCAAGGCGGAGCTGGAGGGATCGCGACGAGGCGCAGATGCGTGCGGCGAGGGTCCTGCGCGGAAGGGTCCCCGTCCGGATCGCTCTCCTCCTCCAGGCGGCCTTCCGGGCGGTACGGGCGGTCGAGGGCTGCCTTCTCGACGACGGGAGATGCCTCGTCCGGGTGGCTCGGCACTTCACCGAGACATGGAGACCGCACGTCCGGAAGGCGAGAACGCTCTCGCAGAAGGTCCGCGAGCGCGACCTGGGCCGATGCCAGGTGCCGGGGTGCAGCCGCAGGGCGGTGCACGCCCACCACATCATCCCGCGCTCGCAGGGCGGCACGGACGATCCGGAGAACCTCGTCGCGCTCTGCGCCTGCCATCATCTGCGCGGCATTCACGGCGGGTACATGCGCGTCCGGGGGCTCGCGCCGGACCGGCTCGTGTGGGAGGTGGGCAGCGTCGTCTGGGGCGACGGCGACTTCGGCGGGAGGTCGGCGGAGGCGCGGGCGGCGGCCTGAAGGTTCGGCGCGCGCGACGCCCTCCGTGATGTGCGCGGAACGGCGCTTTGGCTTCGTGGGGGCCTCCGGCGAGGTTGCGGGGCGACTGTTCCTGAACAGGAACAGAGTTGTCGCCGATGAGGCATTGCCCACGGCGCGCAACAGTGTCAGACCAGGCCCATCCACGTCCGACTCGCTGCGAGCCGGGAAAGGAAGGAAGCCATGACCCATCAGAACCGCACGTCGAAGCTCCTCGGGCGCGCCGCCCTCCTCGCTACGCTGCTCGTCGCCGCGCCGGCGGCCGCCGCTGAGACCCGGTGGCCCGGAACCGAGGCCGGCGCCCCCGCCCCGAAGGGCAACGGAGTTCCCGCCGAGCTCCGGCGGAACCTCGCGACGTTCGATGACCTCGACTTCCGCGTCTACACCGGTCAGCAGTGGCAGGACCTCCACCTCAGCCACACGCAGGACGTGATCGTGCACTGGCCGGACGGGCACACGACGCAGGGCATCGAGAAGCACATCGAGGACCTGAAGGTCATGTTCACCTTCGCGCCCGACAACCGGATCCTCGAGCACCCGATCCGGTTCGGAACGCAGGACGCCGAGTGGACGGCCGTCACCGGATGGCTCGAGGGCACGTTCACGGAGCCGATGGTCCTCGCCGACGGCACGAGCATCCCGCCCACCGGCAGGGCGTATCGCATCCCGATGGCGACCATCGGCCACTGGAACGAGGACGGCGTGATGTTCGAGGAGTTCCTGTTCTGGGACAACGGCGAGTTCATGCGGCAGATCGGGCTCGCCCCGTGAGCACATGCCGAGGCTCCGCCGCCGCCGCGACCCAGGTCGGGCTGCGGCGGTGGTCGCCGGACGGCGGACGGGCGCCGCCCTGCCAGGCGCCGCCCTGCCGGGCGAGGCCGCCCCCAATCGGGAGATGCGCGGCCTTGTATCCTTCATCACGGATACGCCTCCAATTCCACAGAGGAGGTCCCATGACACCGATCGAGAACGAGATCCTGTCCGCGAACGAGGCTTACGCGCGCTCGTTCGGCGACAAGGCCAGGCTGGCCATGCCGCCGGCGCGCCACTTCGCGATCCTCACCTGCATGGACGCGCGCCTCGATCCCGCGAAGTACGGCGGGCTGCGCGAGGGCGACGCGCACGTCATCCGCAACGCGGGAGGGCGCGTGACCGAGGACGCGATCCGCTCGCTCGTCATCTCCCACAAGCTGCTCGGCACGAACGAGTGGTTCGTCATCCACCACACGAACTGCGGCATGGAGACGTTCACGGACGCCGTGATGCGCTCGCTCCTCGAGGACAGCCTCGATACCGCGGTGCTGGAGGCGAGCGGCTGGCGCGACGTGGGGAGGACGCCCGGCTCCAGCGAGGGCGAGTTCATCGACTGGCTCACCATCGACGATCAGGAGCGTAGCGTCGTCCGGGACGTGCGCCGCCTGCGGGCCCACCCGCTCGTGCCCGCGTACGTCCCGATCCACGGGTACGTGTACGACGTGACGTCCGGGCGGCTGCGCGAGGTGGCGGCGGCGAGCCAGGCGGGGCGGGCGACGGCGGCTCCGCCGGACGGCGGCGCCCAGGCGAGGTCGTGAGGGCGGAGGCGAGAACGCGGACAGCGACGGCGGCGGGCGCGGCCCCTGGACCGCGTTCGGCCCCACCGGGGGCGCACGTCCCGTGACGCGCGAGCGGGCGCGCGCGCTGGTACGCTCGCCGGATGGACCTCGCACTCGCGGGAAAGGTCGCAGTCGTCACCGGCGCGAGCCGCGGCATCGGGCGCGCCATCGCGCTCGCGCTCGCAGGCGAGGGCGCGCGCGTCGCGATCGGGGCGCGCGGCGACGCGGACCTCCGGGCGACGCTCCGCGACCTGGAGGCGGCCGGCGCCGGGCCACACCTCGCCGTCCGGTGCGATCTCACGACGGCCGACGGCATCGAAGCGCTCGTCGGCGGCGCGGCGCGCGTGCTCGGCGGCGTGGACCTGCTCGTGAACAACGTCGGCGGCTCGGGCGCGCGCACCCTCGCCGACGCCACCCAGGAGGACTTCCGCGGCGTGATGGACCGCAACGTGTGGACCGCTCTGCGGGCGAGCCTGCGCTGCGTCCCGGAGCTCCGGCGCCGCGGCGGCGGCGCGATCGTGATGATCACGTCCATCTGGGGCCGCGAGTCCGGAGGCGGGCCCTCGTACAACGTCGCGAAGGCGGCCGAGCTGAGCCTCGCCAAGGCGCTCGCCCGCGACCTCGCGCGCGACGGCATCCGCGTGAACTCCGTCGCGCCCGGATCGATCTGGTTCCCCGGCGGCGGCTGGGATCGCCGCCAGAAGGTGGATCCCGCCGGGATCGCCGAGATGATCGAGCGCGAGATCCCCGGCGGCCGCTTCGGGACTCCCGAGGAGGTCGCGAACGTCGTGACGTTCCTCCTGTCGCCGCGCTCGAGCTGGGTGAACGGCGCGTGCTGGGTGGTGGACGGCGGCCAGAGTCGGGCGTTCTAGGGTCGGCGTGAGTTGACGCGGCCACCTTCGTCGACTACGAGAGGCGTGGGTGCGGCTTCCGGTGACCGGGGCCGCAGGCCAACGGAGCAGTCGGGCCGCTGCTCCACGGACCGGCTGGGTCGCGGCTGCGACTCGCCGTTCGTGGAGTCGTCTCACGAGCTCGCGCGACCAGGAATCGGCGCCGATCGCCACCGGCGGACCCCGCCTGTTCGAGGCGGTGCTCGAGCCCATCCAGGCCTTCTTCCGTCTCGAGGCGGCGAGCGGGCTCGTCCTCCTCGGCTGCGCGGTGGCGGCGCTCGCGTGGGCAAATCTCGCCCACTCGAGCTACCGGCTCGTGTTCGAGGCGCCCGTGACCGTCGGGATCGGCGACCTCGTCGCGCGGTTCTCGGTCCTGGAGCTCGTGAACGACGGGCTCATGACGCTCTTCTTCTTCGTCGTGGGGATGGAGATCAAGCGTGAGCTCGTGCTCGGCGAGCTCCGCACGGTTCCGCAGGCGATCCTCCCGGCGATAGCCGCGCTCGGCGGCATGGTGGTGCCCGCCGGGATCTTCTTCGCGTTCAACGCGGGGCGTCCCGGGGCGCCCGGGTGGGGCATCCCGATGGCGACGGACATCGCCTTCTGCATCGGGGTGCTGACGCTTCTCGAGAGTCGTGTCCCGCATGCCCTCGTCGTGTTCGTGACGGCGCTCGCGATCTTCGACGACATCGGCGGCATCCTCGTGATCGCCCTCTTCTATGGAGCCGGCATCCACGTCTCGTGGCTTCTCGCCGCCGCGGCGGTGACCGCGTCCCTGCTCGTCATGTCCCGCGGGTACGTCCGGAACGGCATCGCCTGGACCGTCGCGGGCGTGCTCCTCTGGTACTCGCTTCACCATTCGGGCATCCATGCGACCATCGCCGGCGTGATCGTCGGCCTCGCCATTCCGGCGCGTCCCCGGAGACCGCTCCATGCCGTCCTCCGGGAGCTCTCGTCGTACACGGCTGGGCTCACCCGCGGTCGCGACGACGAGGAGCGGGACGAGGCGGCGATTCAGGGGATCGAGGAGCGTCTCGAGGAGCTCGAGGCCCCGGTGACGCGCTTCGTCCACGCGCTCCATCCCTGGGTCGCGTTCGGGATCATGCCCCTGTTCGCGCTCGCGAACTCGGGGATCCATCTCTCCGCCCTGGACGCGTCCCAGCTGACCGGACGGGTCGCGGTGGGGACGGCCGTCGCGCTCTTCCTCGGGAAGCAGGCCGGCATCTTCGCCTTCACGGTGGCCGCGGTGGCGGCCGGGGTGGCGCGGCTGCCCGGCGGCACGACTCGCGCGAAGCTGCTCGGCGTCTCGATCGTCGCCGGCATCGGGTTCACGGTCGCCCTGTTCATCGCGGGGCTCGCTTATCCGGAGGAGCCACGCCTCCTGGAGGAGGCGAAGCTCGGCATCCTGGCGGGATCGCTCGTCTCGGGCATCGTCGGAGCCGTGCTCCTGCGGTCGACGTCGCCCGTCGGAGCTTCGCTGCGCGAGCCGCTCTCCACCGCCGGCGTTCTGGACGCCGGCGAGCGTCCGGTCTGAGGTCGCCTGCGTTCTGCCGAGCGACATCGTGAAGATTTCCTGAACGGCCCATGCGCTTCCCGCCCGTTTCGCGACCTCGCGTGGACGCGTAGGTTCCCCACGCTGACTCCCAGCGAGCGCTCCCGAGAGCGCCCGATCATCGCGAGGAAGGTCCATGTACGACGCGAAGGCTTACTCCGTCGCCAGCGCCACGTCGCCGTTCGCCGCCACCACGATCCGGCGGCGCGACCCGACCGCGCACGACGTCCAGATCGAGATCCTCTTCTGCGGCATCTGCCACTCCGATCTCCACCAGGCCCGGAACGAGTGGAGCGGCATGCCCACCGTCTACCCGTGCGTCCCCGGCCACGAGATCGTCGGCCGCGTCAACGAGGTCGGCTCCGCCGTCACCAGGTTCAGGCCGGGCGACCTCGCCGGCGTCGGCTGCCTCGTCGACTCGGACGGCACCTGCCCCGAGTGCCAGGCGAACCTCGAGCAGTTCTGCCCGAACGCGACCTTCACGTACAACGCTCCCGACGAGCACCTCGGCGGCGTCACCTACGGCGGCTACTCCGACTCGGTGGTCGTCGACGAGCGCTTCGTCCTGCGCGTCCCCTCGAACCTCGATCTCGCCGGGACGGCCCCTCTCCTCTGCGCCGGGATCACGACCTGGTCGCCCATGCGCCGCCAGGGCGTCACGAAGGGCAAGAAGGTCGGCGTGGTCGGCCTCGGCGGGCTGGGCCACATGGGCGTCAAGCTCGCCCGCGCGCTCGGCGCCCGCGTGGCCGTCTTCACCACCTCCGCCAGCAAGAAGGAGGACGCGCTCCGCCTCGGCGCCGACGAGGTCGTCGTGTCCCGCAACGCCGGCGAGATGCGGAAGCACGCCGGCAGCTTCGACTTCATCCTCGACACCGTCTCGGCCGAGCACGATGTCAACGCGTACATCCAGCTCCTCCGCCGCGACGGCAACCTCACGCTCGTCGGCGCGCCGGACAAGCCTCACGCCGTCTCGGCGTTCGGCCTCCTCTTCGGGAACAAGAGCCTCTCCGGCTCGCTCATCGGCGGCATCCGCCAGACCCAGGAGATGCTCGACTTCTGCGGCGAGCACGGCATCACGGCCGACGTCGAGGTCATCCCCATCCAGAAGGTCAACGAGGCCTACGAGCGGCTGGCCAGGTCGGACGTGAAGTACCGCTTCTCCATCGACATGGCTTCGCTCAGGTCCGAGTGAGGAGAGACGATCATGCCGACGAAGCGCAGGCTCGGACGACGGGGACCCGACGTTTCGGCACTCGGGCTGGGATGCATGGGGATGAGCTTCGGCTACGGTCCGGCTGCCGACCGGCGGGAGATGATCTCGCTCATCCGTTCGGCCGTCGAACGCGGCGTCACGTTCTTCGACACCGCCGAGGTGTACGGCCCGTTCACGAACGAAGAGCTCGTGGGCGAGGCGCTGGCGCCCTTCCGCGGCCAGGTGGTGATCGCCACCAAGTTCGGCTTCAAGCCCGCCTTCGAAGGCGAAGCGCACTGGAGCGGCCTCGACAGCCGGCCCGAGCACGTCAAGAAGGCCGCCGAGGGCTCGCTCCAGCGGCTCGAGGTCGACGCGATCGACCTCTTCTATCAGCACCGCGTCGATCCCGAGGTGCCGATCGAGGACGTCGCTGGCGCGGTGAAGGACCTCATCCGTGAAGGCAAGGTGAAGCACTTCGGCCTGTCCGAGGCCGGCGTGCAGACCATCCGCCGTGCCCACGCCGTGCAGCCGGTCGCGGCGCTCCAGAGCGAGTACTCGCTCTGGTGGAGGAAGCCGGAGGAGGAGGTCCTCCCGACGCTCGAGGAGCTCGGGATCGGGTTCGTCCCGTTCAGCCCGCTCGGGAAGGGCTTCCTGACGGGGAAGATCGACGAGAAGACCACGTTCGACAGGAGCGACTTCCGCAACATCGTGCCTCGCTTCACGGCGGAGGCGCGCAAGGCGAACCAGGCGCTGGTCGACCTGCTCGGCCGGGTCGCGAAGCAGAAGAGCGCGACGCCCGCGCAGATCGCGCTCGCGTGGCTGCTCGCGCAGGAGCCGTGGATCGTCCCGATCCCCGGCACGACCAAGCCGAACCGCCTGGAAGAGAACCTCGGCGCCGCTGCCGTCGAGCTCACGCCGGACGATCTCCGCGAGATCGATCGCGCCGCCTCGAAGATCACGGTGCAGGGGGCTCGCTATCCCGAGCATCTGGAGAAGAGGACCGGCCGTTGAGCGGCGCCTCGAGGGCGCCACTCCGCCCGGGCGATCCCGCGGAGCCAGCTCGACGGCCACGAGGTCCGCGGTCCAGCAAGGGTTCCAGCCGGAGCCGCCGCGGTGGCGAACCGCGGCGGCCTCGTGTAGGAAACCTTCACGGTGGCCTTCACGCCCCTCAACGCCCTGAGCTCGTTCATCGCGGTCGCGCGCCGCCGCAGCTTCGCGGCTGCTGCCAGGCACCTCGGCGTATCCACCTCCGCGCTGAGCCAGTCCGTCCGGCAGCTCGAGGCGCGCCTCGGCGTCACGCTGCTCACGCGGACGTCGCGGACCGTGGCGCTCACGGACGCGGGGCAGCGCCTGCTCGAGAACGCGGGCGCGGCAGTGGACCAGGCGCTGGAGTCCCTGAAGACGGTGTCGGTGCGGCCCGGTGAGGTCACGGGCCGCGTCCGGCTCTCGGTACCGACCGCAGCCGTGACCCTCGTCGTCGCGCGACTGCTGCCGCGGTTCGTCGAACGGTATCCGAAGGTGGAGGTCGAGGTTCAGGTCGAGAATCGCTTCGTGAACATCGTCGCCGAGGGCCTCGACGCGGGCATTCGACTCTCCGAGGCCATCGAGCGCGACATGGTCCAGGTCCGGCTCACGGACCCGGGGCGCTTCGTCGTCGCGGGCGCTCCCTCGTATCTCGCGCGACGCGGCACCCCGCAGAAGCCGCAGGACCTCCTCCAGCACGACTGCATCTGCATCCGCACGTCCCCCACCGGACCGCGTTACGCATGGGAGCTCGAGCGCGGAAAGAAGACGTGGCGCGTTCCCGTCCAGGGAACGGTCACGACGAACGACACCGAGCTCATGCGCCTGCTCGCCGTGGCGGGAGTGGGCCTCTTCTACATGTTCGAGCCGCAGATCGCGGACGAGCTGCGCCGCGGCAGCCTGCGCCTCGTCCTCGAGCCGTACGCCGCGGCCGTGCCGGGGTTCTTCCTGTACTTCCCGAGCCGCTCGCAGGTGTCGCCGGCGCTCCGGGCGTTCGTGGACGTCGCGCGAGAGCTGGCGGGACAGTCGAGCCGGCGTGCGAGCTGACATCCGGCGGCCGGTGGCGCGGCGGTCGCTCATGGCCGCCGTCTCGTCGCCTGCCACGAGGCCGGTCATCGGGTGGCGTCGTATCGACGCTTTCCCGATCGCGTACCTCGGCTCGCTCTTCTCATGGCGGGCTTCTGTAAGATGGCCCCATGCCCAAGTCCGCCCGCGCGTCTTCCCGTCGCAAGTCGCCGAACCACTCGAAGGGGCTCGTGCCCGTCCTGGCGCGCCTCCGGCGTGGGCAGGTCGCCGCGCTCGAACGAGAAGCCAAGCGCCGGATGGGCGTGCGCGGGCGGGGACGCACCGACGTGAGCGAGGTCATCCGCGACGCGGTCTCGGTCTGGATGGCGATCCGCCCCGGCCAGCGCGCGATCATCCGCGCCATGGCCGCGAAGCACGAGCTGACGGGCCCCGAGGTGCTCCGGAAAGCGCTGGACGCTTGGATCACGTCGCTGGATCCGCGCGAGGACTAGGCCGTCACGCGAACGAGCAGGATCCGCACCGAGTCACCCACAGTGCGTCGGAATCGAAGGACTGGGAGCGGACTGCGCAACTCGTCCGACCAGGCCGACGCACCGGACTGGGAGCGGTCCGACCCCGCACGCGCCGCTTGCCCGCGCACCCGCTTCCGGTCTATTCCGGACGCGTGGATCGTGCCCGCTAGCCCGAGTCGCCGCGTCCGCCCGCCGAACGGCAGGTGACGCGCCCGTCCGGATCCGCCCCCGCCGTCGAGGGGCGGCGGATCCCGTCCGTCACTCGCGCTCTCGAGGTACGCCGTGGTCCATCCCGAGCTCATCGGCTTCGGTCCCTTCTTCTCTTCCCAGCTCTCCCTGGAGGAGCTCCAGTCCTCCCTCGTCGGCCGCGCGGTCGCGGATCGCGGCCGCAGCCTCCTCGTCCGGTTCCCGGACGGCGCCCACCCGGTCGTCGTCCCGGGTCGGCTGCGCTCCGAGGGCGTCCTCCCGGTGGTGGGCGACTTCGTCGTCGCGAGCGCCGGGCCCGATCGCACCGTCACGCGCGTCCTCGAGCGCCGCACCTGGCTCTCCCGGAACGTCGCGGGCGGCGCGACCGCGGAGCAGGTGCTCGCCGCCAACGTGGACGTCGTGTTCGTCGTGCAGGGGCTCGACGAGGGCCCGAACCCGCGCCGCCTCGAGCGGACGCTCGCGGCGGTGCATTCGGGCGGCGCGGAGCCGGTGATCGTCCTCACGAAGCCGGACCGGGCGGAGGACCTCGCCGCCGCGCTCGCCGAGGCCCGCGCCGCCGCGCCCGCCGTCGAGGTCGAGGTCGCGTCCGGGCTCACGGGCGAGGGCGTCGCCGCGCTCGCGGCGCGCCTGCGCCCGGACCGGACCGGCGTCCTCGTGGGCCCCTCCGGCGCGGGGAAGTCCACCCTCACGAACGCGCTCCTCGGCCGCGAGGCGCAGCGCACCGCGCCGGTGCGTGCCTCCGACGACCGCGGCGTCCACACGACGTCGGGCCGCGAGCTCTTCCCGCTGCCCGGCGGCGGTGCGCTCGTGGACGGCCCGGGGATCCGCGAGCTGCGGCTCTGGGACGCGAGCGGGCTCGACGCGACGTTCGAGGACCTGGCCGCGATCGCGGCGCGCTGCCGGTTCCGGGACTGCTCTCACGGGGCCGAGCCCGGGTGCGCCGTCCGGGAGGCGATCGCCGACGGGCGCATCGAAGCCGCGCGCGTCGAGAGCCACCGCAAGCTCGCGCTCGAGCTCGCGCGGCAGGCGGAGCGGCGCGAGGGCGGCGCGGCGCGGGCGGAGCGCGAGCGGTGGAAGGCGGTGTCGAAGGAGCTGCGCCGGCTGTCGCGCGAGCGGCGGCGCTGAGGGTATGCGGTCGAGGTCGAGGTCGAGCTTGGGGTCGAGGTCGAGGTCCACCGGCCGCGCCGCGCACCACGCGGTTGGATCGTCGGTCGTGGCGCTCCGCGCGGCGCACGCGCTGGGCGTGCTCGAGCGGAGAGCAGCGCGAGCGCCGTCGGATCACCAGACCGCGTCCGATCACCCCACCTGCGGTCCGGTGACCGTGGCTGTCCGAGGACGGGCCCTTCCCTCATCGGCCGAGGAGGCCGACGCACGCCGAGGTGCAGGACCCGTTCGCAACTCCTTCACGTTCCCTTAACAAACGCGCGCGAGATCGAGAGCCGAGGAGATCGACATGGATCGACGAACATGGTTCCGCTGGCTGCTCGGGGCGTCCGCCCTCGCGGTCCTCGCGTTGCTGGGCGTGTACATCTACGACCTCGGCGTGGCGCACGGCCTTGCGGAGGGCGCAAAGGTCACCGATCTCGGCAGCAGAGGCGCGCCCTTCATCGGATGGTGGAGGCCATGGGAGTTCGGCTTTGGCTTCTTCCCGTTCTTTCCGTTCTTTCCGTTCTTCCCGTTCCTCCTGATCCTGCTCTTCGTCGCGTTGCTGCGCAGGCTCTTCTGGCGCGGACCCTGGTACGGTCGCCGCTGGTACGGGCGGCCCTGGAGCCACGGACCCGACGGCGTTCCGCCTGACTTCGAGGAATGGCATCGACGGGCGCACCAGGAGGAGCGACCGGCGTCGGGGACGAAGGGGTGACGTGAGCCGTCGCGACGTCGTGCTCGGCGCTTCGCGTTGCCCGCAGCGAGCAGTTCACCTGGATGAACCGGCCACTGCCCTGAGTCAGGCGGCGCTGCAACGGAGTCTCCGCCGAACCTGGTCGCGGGGCGCCAGGCTCCGCAACGAGATCGACCTTGAGGAGCGCACCACGGAACGCGCCACGCAGCCGGGGAAGAGAAGGCCCGCCACCGGAAGACGTCTCGGGTGACGGGCCCTTGTGGTGTCGGGGAGACAGGATTCGAACCTGCGACCCCTTGGTCCCGAACGGTAAGTGAAACCGGCGCACTCGTTTCACCGGGCGACACCGAGGCGCAAGCCCTTGATCCTGCTGCACCTCCGGCGGGGCAAGAATCGCACCCAGTTACTCACAGTGCGTCCGAACTGCAAGCGTAGAAGGCGTCCTTGACCTCGAACACCGTCAGCAGCCCGAGCGTCATCCCCGACGCGATCAATCCCGCCTTCCATGGCATCCAGCCGCCCCAGACCAGGATCTCGCTCGTCACCCGCGACAACGCCAGACTCGCCCAGGCATGGCCGAGCTTGTCGGAGCCGCCCGCGTAGGTTCCCGCGCCGAAGTAGCCGTCGCCACCGAACTTGAAGGACGGCAGGTTCGGCTGGCCGTGATACCAGGCGAAGTACATGTAGGTGGTCGCCGAGGCGTAGATGCCAGCCACGCCGCCGAACGATCCCCATTTCCGTAGCTGCGAAGGAGCGCCGACCGAGAGGTCGCTTGCCACGGGCTCGTGCTCGATCCGCGCCGCGGCAGCCGTCGTCTCGAGCGAGGGGTGCTCGGGTCCCTGCTCGAGCCAGTGCGCGGTCTCGCCGGCATGGGTGGGCATCGCGGCGAACGCGACGACGGCCGACGAGAACCATGCCATTGCAATGGGTGGCACCCGCAGCAGCACAGGCCAGCACTATCGCAACCCGCGTCGCGCCCACAAGTGCTCACAGTCAGTTCACTGCGACGAACGAGCCGGGCCCCTTCGAGCCCGGGACCGGCACGCGCTCCGGTCGGACCCGCCCGCTTCCCTCGGAGCGGAATCCGGAACGGCCACCTTTGCCGGTATCGCTGACAACGCTCAGCGAGAGATGTCCTGCAAGACCGCCGCGCCCTCGATCAACTCGCGCAGGCGGTTAGCGAACCGCGCCGCCGGCGCTCCGTCCACGATGTCATGATCGATGCTGGCAGTGAGCGCGAGGTACTCGCGCGGCTCGATGCGGCCATCGACAACTCCCGGCTTCAGCGTGATGCCGCCCACGGTGACGCAGAGGGTATGAAGCGGGACGATCCCCACCGCCCAGCCCGACCCCATTCCGAACATGCCGACGGCAGTCACCAGCGTCGTGCCGGCGGTTCGCTTGAGCCAGTGCGGGTCCTTGCGCAAGACGCGGAAGAACAGACGACGGAGGAACCCGGGGACGAAGGGGGAGAGCCGGCTGAACACCCCAGAGCGCTGCGCGCTCGCCGCCGGCTCCCGCTGGATCCGGCGGATCTCGTCGTTGATCTCGCGGATCGTCCTCCGGTTCGCTGCACGAACCACGTGCGGCACTGCGACTGCGTCGACCTCCGTCTCGACCAGAGTGACGACGTCGACCTCATCGAAGAGGACGAGCCGATTCCGCCAGTCCCGATAGGAGTGGAGGCGCTTGTCCGCATCGATCGCGCGAGCGAGGCTCGCGACGACGAAAGCCGTGAACGAGAGCTTCTCACCCACGCTTGCCTCGCGCTCGCGGATGAGTTGGCGCGCGCGGGTAACGTCGAACTCGAGGAGCGCATGGACCATGTGACGGTGAACCCCGACCTCGAGCGCATCGACGATGTCGCTCCGCTCCCTGGGAAATGGCTTCACCTGGAACGGGGCCCGCCT
>DATDDC010000473.1:0-2125 GCA_036523995.1 Anaeromyxobacter sp. | reverse complement strand
CAGAGCCGGTCCAGGGGACGCCCGGCGCGGGCGCGCGCCCAGGTCCTCGCGTCGCGGCCCCAGACGAAGGCGTGGCGCACGCCGGTGCGCGCCACGATCTCGGCCTGGACGTCCGCGCTCCACTCTCGGTTCACCTCGACGGCGACGCCCCCGAGCGCGTGCACGGCGAGGCTCGCGATCACGGTGGCGGGCGTGTTGGGGAGCGCCGCGAGGACGCGGTCGCCCCTGCGCACGCCGGCCGCATGGAGGTGCGCCGCGAGGTCGCCCACGCGCTCCGCGACCTCGCCGTAGGCGAGCCGGAGCGCCGGCGTCGCCAGCGCCGGGGCCTCCGGCCGGCGGGCGGCGTGCTCGAGGAGCCACTCGTGCAGGAGCGGGGACGCGACGCTCATCTCGGCTCCCCCGCCATCGGCGGCCGCCGGGGTCCTCGGCGGCGCATCTCAGGACACGGCGGCGACGGGCGCCCGCTTCCTCGCCACGAAGTCGGCGATGCGCCGGATGGTCTCGAGATTGTCCGGCACCGTCTCGACGTCGGAGATCTTGATCCCATATTCGGTCTCGAGGAAGACGATCACCTCGAGCATCCCGGTGGAGTCGACGAACCCCTCGCCGATGAGCGACGTCTCATCGGCGAGCTGAGATGGCTCGACGCAGAAATTCTCCTGGATGAACTGCCGGACCCTCTGCTCTACGCGCATCTGCCCCCGCTCCTTCCTCGCCTTCTGCCCTCTGGTGAACGAAGGAATGCTACCCGGACCCACCGCGGCCGGCCACGGGGAGCCGCTCGAACCGCCTTCGCGGCTCGTCCCGCGATCCCGGGACGGAGTGCCGCAGTCGCGCAGTCACGGGGCACTCCGGACCCTGGCTCGGTGTTAGGCTTCGCTCGATTCGTCGACTCCGGGGGGAGTGCACATGCAGAAGCCTGCGCGCAACGCGCCCGGGCCGGGTGTGAGGTTGTTCGACGTCGCTGCGGCCGTGATGGCGTTTCCGCTCGCGGCCATGACGAGCGAGCGGCTCGCCGATCGGCACTGGGTTCCGATGATGGACACGCTGGCGCCAGCGATCGTGCTCGCCCTCGCGCTCTGGGCCATGAGCGCGTGGATTCACCAGCTGTATGTGGCGCGGCGGGAGCGCCCCTACACGCACGCCATGGCGCGCGTCATGCGGATCTTCGCGGCCGGCGCGGTGGTCCTCGTCGCCGTCGCCGCCCTGACGAAGCAGCACACGCTCTCGCCGCTCCTCACCGGGCTGTACCTCGCCTTCGCCCTGACGCTCCTCGTGGGCGCGCGGCTGGGGCGCACGGTGGCGACGGGGACGGACCGCGGTCGGCGGGCGCGCTACGACGTCGCGGCGGGCGCGAACGGGATGGACTCCCTCGCGCCGCCGGATCCCGCGGCGCGCGCCGGGGTCTCGCCGGCGGGGCTCGCGGCGGCGCGGGAGATCGAGGTCGCCACGGCGTGGCAGGGGCAGGGCGGACCGTGCCTGCGCTCCTCCGAGAGCGCGCCTGCGCCCCATCCGGACGGCCACGTCGCCCCCGAGCCGGCGGGCGTCCTCGACGCCATCCGCTCCTGCATGGACGAGGTCTCCTACACGCCGGGCAGCCCGAACGTCCTCTCCATGACGAAGTACCTCCACGGCGAGCGCGCCGGGAGCACCGCGGCGGATCCGGGCGCGCCCCGGGCCCTGCGGCGCCTCGTCGACGGCGAGGCCGAGGCGAGCTTCGCCCGCATCGACGACGGCGAGGAGACGGTGCTCGAGATCCGGGGTGTCCTCGACGCGGTGAGCGTGCAGGACGTCCGGCCGACGGTGGAGGCGCTCGTCGCCGAGGGCCGCACGTCCATCCGGGTGGACCTCTCCGCGCTGCGGCTCATCGACAGCAGCGGGGTGGGCCTCATCGTCGGCCTCTACAAGCGCTGCAGGGCGTTCGGCGGAACGGTGCAGGTCTCGGGCCTGAAGGATCAGCCCCTGGCCGTCTTCCGCCTGCTCCGGTTGGACCGGATCTTCGTCCTGCAGTGAGGGGCGGCGCGCCCGCGCGGCGAAAGGGCCGCGCGCGGCGCGCGCCCGCGGTGCTCTCGGCGGGCGCCGGCCGGCCGCGCCGTCAGGCCTTCACGACCCGCGGGCGCTTCGG
>DATDDC010000472.1:0-13080 GCA_036523995.1 Anaeromyxobacter sp. | reverse complement strand
CCAGGCGGCTGGCGGTGGTGCCGTGGGTCGCTGGCTCGCCCCGTGGGCTCCGCGGCCTTCGTGCCCTCCTCCGGCAGGGATCGCCGCCGTGATGGGGGCGCGGGCGAGCTCGGCTCGGCGGCGAGTCCGCTCGTGAACCCGCGAGACGCGGACCTCGATCTCAGGCGCGGGCCACCTTCACCTTCGTGTCGTAGAACACGGCGCTCCCTCCGGCGAGATCGCTCAGCGTCACGTTCTTCAGGACCGGGTCGACGCGCATGGCCGCGTTCCCGCTGAAGGCGGCTGCGCGCCGGGGATCCCCCTTCACGCGCTGGCCGTCGATGACGACGTCGCGCGCACCGGAGGCCCAGTGCCCCCAGCCGAGCGGGAAGGCGACGACGCCGGGCCGGATGCCCTGCGTGACCTTCAGCTTCCCCACCAGCGGAACCGGCGCGCCGCCCTTCACGTCGAGCACGCCCTCCGGGTTGCTCGCCGACGAGATCCGCACGGCGTCCCCGGAGCGCAGTCCGAGCCGGTCCGCGTCGGCCTTGCTCATGAGCACGGCTCCCTCGGGCATCACGGCGGTGAGCCAGGTGTTCGTGATGCCGCGGGCCTTCGCCATCGTGATCTCCTTGTAGGTGATGAGCTGGAGATCGTACCCGGCGTCGTCGATGGGCTGGCCCGTGGAGGAGAGGCCCGCCGGGACGTACGTGGCGTAGCCGACGTACTTCTTGCCCGTCATCGTGTTCGTCGAGGTGGCCGTCTTCTCCTGGTAGACGTTGAGCAGCTTGCCGTACCGGTTCGCGACGAGCCTGCCCGGGTAGGCCTTGGCGAAGTCCTGGTACCGGCCTCCGCGGTTCAGGACGTAGACGACCTTCCGCCACATCGCGTCGCCGACCGCGGCGCGCCACCTCTCCGCATCGAACACGCTCCCCGGGAGGTGCCTGCGCGCCTCGCCGAAGATGCGGAGCTCCTCGGCGTCCGCGTCGGGGACGGCGTCGCTCCCGTCCTCCTTCTCGCCGGCCGCGATGTTCGCCACCTGCTTCAGATAAAGGTGCTCGGGCCGCGTGTACGGCTTTCCCTCGCCGAAGCCGTTCGGGCCGAACCCGGGGAGCGAGAGCCGCTCCGCCAGCGCCAGCACGACCGCCTCGAAGGAGAGCGGCATCTCCTCCCCGAACACCTTCACCGTGGGCCAGTCCGGGATGGCGATGGCCGGGTTCCGGACGTTCTCGACCTTCCACGCCACCGACGGATGCGACCCCTGGAGCTCCCAGCGCTCGAGCCAGCTCAGGTCGGGGAAGACGTAGTCGGCGTAGGTGGACGTCTCGCCCACGAGGATGTCGCTCGTGAGGACGAGCGGGATCTTCTTCGGGTCGGAGAGGATGGCGATGGCGGTCTGGTTCGCCGGGAGGCTGTAGGCCATGCCGCTCATGTACGTGAAGAGGATCTTGATCGGATACGGATACCCGTCCGACGCCGAGGGCAGGTCCTCCTGGTACACGTCCGTGGCGAGCGGGAACCACGGCCGCCTCGACGGGTAGCCGGCGAAGATCGTGCTCTTCTCGTACGGCGTGTTCGTGCGGATGAGGTCGATGCCGAACGGCGCCGCCTTGCCGTTCGCGAGCTTGGCGAGCGGGAAGGGCTGCCCGGGCTTTCCACCCATGCGGTCGTAGGTGGACAGCTTGATCATGCCTCCCTCGTGGTCGGGGTTCCCGATGAGGCAGTTGAGCGTGTACCAGGAGAGGTTGTTGTAGAAGCCGTTCGTGTGCTGCGAGGGGCCGCGGTGGATGTCGCAGACCGCGCGCGTGCCGTGGCTCGTGAGCTCGCGCGCGAGGTCCGTGACGTCGGCCTCGGCGACGCCGGCGATCTCGGCCCACTCCTTCAGCGGCCTCGAGCGGGCTGCCTCCGCGACGAGCTGGAGCCCGGACCGGAGCGCGATGCCGGCGATGCTCGTCGTGACGAGGAGGTCACCCTGCACCGGCGGCGCCTTCTCGTCGTTCGGATCGAAGACGACGGGCTTGCCGGCCACGAGCGCGACGGGCGGATCGAAGGCGAACGCGGGGCCGCCCTCGACCGCGTAGACGGTCTCGTCCTTGCCGTCCTTGCCCTTCCTCACCGTCTTCTGGACGAGGCCGAGCTCGCTTCCCCGGGCGAAGGCGCCGGCCTTGCCGTCCGTCATCTTCACGAGCCAGGAGGAGTTCGTCCAGGACGCTTCCCCGGCCGCCGCGGCGGCCGCCTTGTTGGCGTTCGACAGGAACGCGACGTTGAGCTTCTGGTTGTCGAGGATCCAGCGGATCATCCCGGACGCGAAGGCGGCGTCGGTCCCCGGCCGCACCGGCACCCAGCGCCATGCCTTGGCCGCGGCCTTCGAGCAGCGCGGATCGAGGACGGCGTACTTCAGCTCGCCGCGCGAGGCGCGCTCCACGATCTTGGGGACGCGGTGCGGAGGCCCGTAGTTCGCCTCGAAGACGTTCGCGCCCACGAAGATCACGAACTCGCTGTTGCCGGTGTCCCCCTGCCAGTAGAACTTCTCGCCGCCGCCGAACTTGCCCCTGGCCGGCTCGAACTGCTCGCTCATCGCCTTGCCGGTGAAGTACAGGCTTCCCTGGCAGATGGTGGTGTGGCCGTTCGCGTTCTGCGAGCCGAAGCCGTCGCGGACGAAGCGCTTGGCGAGGTCCTCGCGCCCGTTCTTCATGCGGCCCCACACGAAGGCGAACTGGTTGTTCCTGGGGCCGAGATCGGGATGCTCGGGATCGATGAGCGCGCCGAGGTGGTCCTTGAACGCGACCTGGAACGCCTCCACGAGCGCCCTCTTCTTCTGCGCGTCCTTCTCGTCGAGGATCTTCGCGATCTCGTCGGCCATGGCCTTCGCGACCTTGGCGTCCCGGAGCGCGTGGACGGCCTTGAACCCGTCCACGCGGCCCTCGCCGAAGAGGTCGCCGCCGTTCACCACCTCGTCGATGGCCCGATCGAACGGGATCGTCACCCATTCGCCCGCCCCGCGCCTCGTGCCGGGCTTGCGCTTCAGCACGCTCATGAGCCGGTAGGGGTCGTACGCGGTCTGGAGGCCGGACTGGCCCTTCGGGCAGATCGCGCCCTCGGTGCGGGCCATCTCCTTCACCGGCGTGGCGTAGGCCACGTGCGGCGAGAGCGTCATGGGGCTGTACGGGTTGCCGTCGATCTTCGCGGCCACGCCGTCCTGGATCTTCACCCGGATGCCGCAGCCGGTGTTGCACTGCAGGCACACGGTGTGGATCTGGTTCTCCGGCAGCGTCTCGAAGAACGGGGCCCGCTTCCCCTCGAGCGCCTCCTTCACCCGCGCCGCCGCGGTGGAGCCGCCCAGGAGGGCCGCCGTGCCGCCCGCGGCCGCCGAGACCTTGAGGAAGAGCCGCCGGGAGACCGGGCGGTCCTGGAGCCGCTGCTGGACCCGGGTCTTCCGCGAGTTGCGCCTGGTGCCCTTCATGGTTTGCCCCCGCCTCAGACGAGATAGAAAACGCGCGGCGCCGTCCCGAGGCGCTCCTCGAGCCGCGTCGCGTTCGGCAGCTTCACGAGCCTCGCCACGGTGCTCGCGGCGTCGTTCGCGTCGCCGAAGTAGGTCGCGCGCCCCACGCACGTCGTCACGCACGCGGGCAGCACGCCCTCGGCGAGCCGGTGCATGCAGAAGTGGCACTTGCGGACCTTGTCGACCGGCGGAGCGCCGGCGGCCCGCGGCCAGGCCCTCGCGTACTCGAAGCTCGGCGACCGCTCCATCCGGCCGGCCCGGCCCTGCCCGACGATGGCGAGGCCGTCCGGCGTCCCGCGCGTGGCGAAGTCGCCGGAGTCGAAGGTGCGCGCGCCGTAGGGGCACGCCGCCACGCACTTGCGGCACCCGATGCATTCCTCGTAGTCGATGACGACGACGCCGTCGGCGTTCTTCTCCGTGGCGCCGGCCGGGCAGACCTTCGTGCAGGGCGGCCTGTCGCACTGCATGCACGGCCGCGCCAGGAACGTGCGGCCGACCTTCGGGTACGTGCCCGTCTCCTCCTCGAGCACGGGCCGATACACGACGCCGGGAGGGAGCTTGTTCTCGGCCACGCAGCCGACGGTGCAGGCGTGGCATCCCACGCACTTGCGCCGGTCGATGACCATCACCCAGCGTCGCTGCCTCTGCGGCCGGGACAGGGCCCGCCTCAGCTCGTCCTGCATCTGGACGATGGCGTCCTGCCGAACGGGCTCGTTCATGAGCGTGCCTCCCCCCGGGACGTGGCTGCGCGTCGCCGCGCATGCGCCGAACAAGGGGCGCAGGTTACCAGGAGTGAGACCGGCCGGACCTCGCCACGGACGCGACATTGTGACGCAGGGTCAAGAAGCCCCGCGGCGCCCTCATCGAGCCCTGACGATGTGAATCCCTCCGCGGCGCCCGCGGCTTCGCTCGGCGGGGCCAGAGCCGCCCGCGCCGGCCCTCCCGGCTTGCGCGAGCGGGCACATATATCGTAGATATACGATTTGAATGGCGCCCCAGCTCAGGAAGGCCCCCGCGTGCGGTCCGGCCGCGGACTCGAAGGAGGGACCCGATCTTCGGCCGATCGAGGGAGCCGAGGCCGACGAGGAGCTCGCGCTCCTCGCGAAGGCGGTCGGCCATCCCGCCCGCGTCCAGATCCTGCGCCTGCTCGTCCGCAGGGACGCGTGCATCTGCGGAGACATCGTGGACGAGCTGCCGCTCGCCCAGTCCACGGTCTCGCAGCACCTCAAGGTGCTCAAGGAAGCCGGCCTCATCCGCGGCGACGTGGACGGGCCGCGCATCTGCTACTGCGTCGAGCCGCGCACCCTGCGCCGGCTGAAGGCGCTCGTCGGGAGCCTCTAGACCATGTCCGAAGCCATCCCCGTAGCGCTCGCGCGCGAAGGCGTCGCGCGCCGGCTCTCCTTCCTGGACCGCTACCTGACGCTCTGGATCTTCCTCGCCATGGGCGGCGGGGTCGCGGTCGGCTTCCTCGCGCCGGGGGTGGTCCCGCTGCTCGACCGGATGTCGGTGGGGACGACCTCGATCCCGATCGCCATCGGGCTCATCCTCATGATGTACCCGCCCCTCGCCAAGGTGCGGTACGAGCAGCTGCCGCGCGTGTTCCGGAACGGG
Organism: Anaeromyxobacter sp.; assembly: GCA_036523995.1. Lineage (GTDB taxonomy): Bacteria > Myxococcota > Myxococcia > Myxococcales > Anaeromyxobacteraceae > Anaeromyxobacter. The sequence continues at coordinate 7,988 of DATDDC010000472.1, read as the reverse complement.
AAGGTCCTCGGCCTCTCCCTCGTGCAGAACTGGATCGTCGGGCCCCTCCTCATGTTCGCCCTCGCGGTCCTGTTCCTCCGCGATCGCCCGGAGTACATGGTGGGCCTCATCCTCATCGGCCTGGCGCGGTGCATCGCGATGGTGATCGTCTGGAACGACCTGGCCAGCGGCGACACCGAGTACTGCGCCGGCCTCGTCGCCTTCAACTCGATCTTCCAGGTGCTGTTCTTCTCGGTCTACGCCTGGGTCTTCGTCACGATCGCCCCGCGCTGGCTCGGGCTCGCCGGCGCCGAGGTCCACATCACCATCGGCGAGATCGCGCGGAGCGTCTTCGTCTACCTGGGGGTCCCGTTCCTCGCCGGCATCGCCACCCGCTTCGGGCTCCGCGCCTGGAGGGGCGAGGAGTGGTACCGGAAGGTCTTCCTCCCGCGGATCTCGCCCATCACGCTCGTCTCGCTGCTCTTCACCATCGTCGTCATGTTCTCGCTCAAGGGCGAGAGCATCGTGCAGGTCCCCCTCGACGTCGTGCGCATCGCGATCCCGCTGCTCGTCTACTTCGTCGTCATGTTCTTCGTCTCGTTCTTCATGAGCCGCCGCGTGGGGGCGACCTACGCCCAGACGGCGACGCTCTCGTTCACGGCGGCCTCGAACAACTTCGAGCTCGCCATCGCGGTGGCGGTGGCGACCTTCGGGATGGCGCACGGCGCGGCGTTCGCCGCGGTGATCGGCCCGCTCGTGGAGGTGCCGGTCCTCATCGGCCTCGTCCGGGTCGCGCTCCGGCTGCGCGACCGGTTCTTCCCCGCCGAGAGCCTGGAGCTCGCCGGCGTGAAGACCTGCGCGGGCAGCTTCGCGGCGCCCGATCGGAAGGCGAACGCATGACCGCGGGGAGCTGGCGCGCCGAGGCGGACGAGCTGCGGAAGCGCGCCCCTCGCCACGTCCTCTTCCTCTGCGTCGCGAACTCGGCGCGGAGCCAGATGGCGGAGGGCATCGCGCGGTCGATCGCGCCGGCCGGAACGAGGTTCTCGTCCGCGGGCTCCCGGCCGTCGAGCGTGAATCCCCTGGCCGTGCGCGTGCTGGACGAGATCGGGATCGACATCCGCGCGCAGCGATCCAGGAGCGTCGACTCCATCTCCCCCGAGGGCGTCGACGCCGTCGTCACGCTCTGCGCGGAGGAGGTCTGCCCGGTGTTCCTGGGCAAGGCCCACCGCGTCCACTGGGGGCTGCCCGACCCCGCCGGCGTCACGGGCAGCGAAGGGGACCGCCTTCGCGCCTTCCGCCAGGTCCGCGACGAGCTGCTCGTGCGGCTGCGGGCCGCCTTCGGGAGCTGATGGGATCGAGCCTCAGCCGCGACCGCGGCCGAGGTGCCAGCCGCCGTGCCCGCCATGGCCGCCGGACCCGAAGCCGCCATGGCCGCCGGAGCTGCCGCGTCCGTTGAACGCCGGCGCGCCGTGTCCCCAGGCGCGGCCGGCGCCGGGCGCGAAGCCGCTGCGGCCCGGGACTGCGCGGGGCGCGGCGAAGCCACGGCCGCCACCGCCGCCGACGAATCCGAAGCCGGCTCGGGACGGTGCGGGCCTGAACGGCGCGGGCCGGACGCCGCCGTACCCGGGAGCGCCTCGGTAGGCCGGGGCGGGCCTGAACCCGCCGTACACGCCGCCGCGGTAGGCCGGCGCGGCCCGGAAGCCGGCGTACCCGCCGTGCAGCGGCGCGTAGTGCCAGCGCTGCGGATAGCGCCACCATCCGTGACCGTACCACCCGAACCGCGCCGGCCCGAACACGCCGAAGAACGGCCACGGCCCGAAGCCCCACACCCAGGGCGCGGCGACCCAGGTCCAGCAGGCATGGGCGGGGTAATAGACGTACGCGTACGGCTCGCCGTAGCCGTTGGCGGGCGCGTACGTGTACGCGTCGGCGTACGGCATCCAGATCCAGCCGTACTGCTGCGTGTAGATCCACTGCCCGGCGGGCGCGGACGCCGGCGCCTGGGCGGGCGGAGCCGCCGGCGCCTCGGCCTGCGCGGGCGGGGCGTACTGGGTCTCGTACTGAGGGGCCGGCGGGAGCTCGTCCGGCTGCGCCGTGGAAGGAGCCTGCGCCTCGGGCTCCTCGCCGATGCCGAGATCGGACCATGGCGCCTCCTGGTCCTCCTGCGGACGCGCCATCGCCGGGAGGAGGGCCAACGTGCCGGACACCACGAGCGTGCCGATGAGCTTCGTCATAGGGTCACCCCGAGCCGCGTGGAGCATCGGCCATGCCACGGGTTCTCGCCGTGGTCCCGCGGGGTTCGCGCCCGCGTCTGTGCGCGCGGGCCACGGCGCAAGTGAATCGCCGGCACAGCGGGGCACCGCTGAATACGGCATGGCCTCGCCGCGTCTGCACGACGTCGAGGCCACGTCTGACCCCCTCGCTCGCGGCGCGACGAACGACCTCGCTCCGATGCGTCGTGCGCAGGTGCGCCCGTCCGCTCGTCCGCCGGCTTCGCGGCCCCCGGCTCCCTCGTGAAGAGATGGCGGCCGGACGTCGAGGCCCCGCGTCCCGATCAGCGCAGGATCGCGAACACCTGCACGCGGTTGTTGTTCCGATCCGCGACGAAGACGTCGCTCCCGGTGACGCAGATCTGCGCGGGATAGTAGAGGAGGCCGTCGCCGCGCCCGCTGGCGAGCCCGCTCCCCTCGAAGCTGCCGTCCGCTCCCAGCACCGCGATCGCGTCGCCGTTCCGGTCGACCACGAACACCCTGCCGCCCGGATCGATCGCGAGATCCGCGGGGAACCTCATCCTGTCCCGGAAGCTCGGCGCGGCCGGCCGGAACGCGCCACCCGCTCCGCCCGCGACCCACAGGGTCGCGCTCGCCGCGTCGATCGCGTAGACCTTGCCGCCGGCGCCGACGGCGACGTCGGTGAACGATCCACCCCTGGGCAGCGGGACCTCGCGCATGATCCTCCCCGCCGCGCTCGCCACGAGCACCCGCCTCCCCGCCGCATCGAGCACGTAGACGTCGCCCCGCGCGGAGACCTTGAAGGCGATGGGCACGACCTCGGCCGGAGGGCGCGGCCTGAGGTCGAGGTAGCCCGCGAACCGGCCGCCCGCGTCGAGGCGCGCGATGCGCCTCAGCCTGCCGTCGAGCGCGAGCAGGTTGCCGGAGCCGTCCATCTGGACGCGCGTCGGATAGGGGAGCTGGGGGAGCTTGATCTCCTCGCCCCCGCGGAGCTGTCCGTCCCGCCAGGCGTAGACGAGGAGCCGCCCGCCACCGGTGTCGGCGACGACGAGCTTTCCGCCCTCGGCGCAGGCGACGCCCTCGGGCGCGTCGAGGCGCCCTCCCCTCTCGTCGGCGTAGATGGACCTCTCGTGCTTCAGGCCGGCGGTGCCGGCCAGGGCCGTGGCCGACGCCGACGCCAGCGCGGAGCCCAGGAGCAGCATGGCGACGAACGCGGCCGGCACGGCGATCACCCCTTGTACGGAGCGTGACATCGCGCGCAGAGCTGCTCCCGCCGCGGGGTGGGCAGGAGGTGATCGTACTCGGTGCCGTGCGCGCGGTGGCAGCTCAGGCACTCCAGCGGCAGGTTGGGGTTCCGCTGGTCCCGGAAGCCGCCCCCCTGGTGGCGGTGCCCCCGCGTGGTGTGGCAGGTGCGGCACAGCTCGGGGGGCCGCGGGCTCACGAACATGAGCGGGAGGTCCGAAGCGTGGGGCTCGTGGCACAGCGTGCACCGGCCGTCGCGGACGGGAGGATGCTTCGTGCGCGAGCGCCGCTGCCGCTCGATCGTGTCGGCGTGGCAGGCGCCGCAGGTCGAGACCATGCCCGCCGCGAGGAGGCCGCGCTCCCTCGAGGCGTGTGGTCCGTGGCAGGCGAGGCATGCCCCCTCGGCGACGGGCTGGTGGAGCCGGTTCCGGGCGAGCGTCGCCGCCAGCATCTTTCCGTGGCAGTCGCGGCACAGCGCCACGCCCGCTCGCTTCACGGCAGGCGGGCCCCGCGAGCCGGGGCCCTCGTGACACGCGGCGCAGTCTCCGCCGGCCACGGGCGCGTGGACGTGATCGTGGAGCATCCCTCGGGTCTGCGAGCCGTGGGGATCGTGGCAGCTCGTGCAGCGCGAGCCGGAGACCGCATATCCCATGTGGCGCTTCGCGAAATCGGTGCGATCGATCGCGTGGCAGCCGGCGCAGATCGCGGCCACCTCGCGCTTCGAGAGGGCGGGGCCCTTCGCCGAGCCGTGGGGCTCGTGACAGGTGACGCACCCCTCCCGCACGGGCGGGTGCTCGAAGCGCGCCTTCGCGGCCGCGGTGGCGATCCCCTCGTGGCATGCGCCGCAGGCCTGGCCGCCGGCGCCGGCCGGGCTCTCGCCTTCCGCCGCGCGGCGCCTCGCCTCGTCCTCCCGCAGCATGCCCGGGACGTTCGAGCCGTGGGCGTCGTGGCATTCGAGGCATTCACGCGCCGCGAACGCTCCGTGGCTCGAGCCGGCCCCGTGCTCGACGATCCGGAGATGGCATCCCCGGCAGAGCGCGGGCGGCGGCGCCACGAGCAGCCCCGGCGCGGCCCCGGCGTGACCGGAGTGGCACGCCCCGCAGTTCCCATCCAGCACGGGCGCGTGCGCGTGGAGGCGGACGAAGCGCGGCTCCGCGTCGGCGTGGCACCAGAAGCAGACGCGGTCCTGCCGCCCCTTCATCATGGCGGGCAGGTCCGAGCCGTGCGGATCGTGGCACGAGGTGCACTCCCCCACCGCGACGGGGACGTGGACCTTTCCCTTCCCGGCCTCGGACGCGCCGGCGCCCGGATGGCAGGATCGGCAGAGGACCGCGACGGTGGTGCCGAGGAGCGCCCTCCTCGGCGAGTTGTGGGGCGCGTGACACGAGCGGCAGCCCGCCTCCATCGGCGCGTGCTCGTGTCGCTTCTTCCGGGCCTGCACGCGATGACAGGCGCTGCACAGCGCGTCGCCCGCCGCCTTCGTCAGCTTCGGGCTCTCGGCGGCGTGGGGCTCGTGGCAGGAGCCGCAGTCTCCCGCCGCCACGGGCTTGTGCTGGACCGGCCCGCCGCCGTCCAGCCTGGCCGGGTCGTGGCAGCCCGCGCAGAGCCTCGCGCGCGGCGCCGAGAGCGCCGCGGGGCTCGCCGGCGGCGCGGGGGCGTGGCAACGGTTGCAGGCCGCCGGCGCGAGGCCCTCGTGGAGCGACGCCTTGAGCAGCTTGGGGCGGTCCGACGAATGCGGATCGTGGCACCCCGTGCACGTCTGGACCTCCCGCCCGCCGTGCGCCTTGGCGAGCCTCGCTCCGCCGACCTCGTGGCACGCCGCGCAGAGCTTCGCCTGGGGGGCGGAGAGCAGGCCGGCCAGGTCGGCGCCGTGGGCGGCGTGGCACGCCCCGCAACCCGGCGTCCCGAGCGCCGCGTGCACCGTCCTTCGCTCGAACCTCGAGCGCGGGTGGCAGGCGAAGCATCCGGACGCCCCCGGCGCCTTCAGCAGGCGCGGCGCGCTCGAGCCGTGCCGTTCGTGACAGGCGGTGCAGAGGCGCTTTCGCGCCGGGTCGTGGACCACCTTCCTGTCCGTCCCGATGGCGCGCGGGACGTGGCACGCTGCGCAGTCCTTCTCCTCCGCGTCGCGCCCCTCCGGTCCGGCGCCGGCCGCCGCCGGTGGGGCGAGCAGGACGAGCGCCACCGCGAGGAGCGGCCTCCACCGCACCGGCACGTGGATGCGCGCGGCGGGCCGGCGAGAGGCCTGGCCGCGAGAGCGACTCCGCGCCGGGCTCGTCGCGGCACGCCCTCGCGGAGCGGGATCCAGCGGCGCCACCTCCCGCGTCGATCATGCCCTTCGCCGTCGAGGACGGTCAACGCCGCGTTCGCTCGCCCGCGCGGCCCGCGCCCATCGTCGCCCTCCATGGCGCTCGCCCTGCCGCGGCCGGGCCCGTCTTCGTCCGGGCGGCCCCGGCGGAAGCCCGGAAGCCGGTCTTCCGCCTCGCTCGGGGCCGCGCTCGCGAGCGTATGGCCCGCGGCGGTCGCCCCGCTTACGGAGATCGCGTCATGTCGCGCGCATCGCGTCTGCGGTCGGCGGCGTACGACGGGCACATCGCGAAGCCTGTCGACGTCGCCGACCTGGAACGACTCCTCGGATGAGGACGCACATGGGCGACCGGGTCGAGCCTCTGCGACCCATGCGCTCAACCCAGAGTCGCGCGACCCCCTGCCACATCCGGGGAGCGGCGCCCCGGATCGATCGCCTCCGTCCCTCCGGCGCGTGTCGCATATCTCGGCGGTAACAGGGCGCTTGCCGGCGCGCGCCCGCCTGCGCCGCCGGGCGCAGGTCATCCTCGCCCCGCGCGGCGCCGCGATTGCAATCCATCCGCCGAGGGGCGGCCGGAGGCCTTCGCATGGATCGGAAGAAGAAGATTCTCCTCGTCGACGACTCCAGCACCGTCCTCCTCATGGAACGGATGATCCTGTCGAAGAGCGAGTTCGACGTGATCACCGCGAAGGACGGCGTCGAGGGGCTGGAGAAGGCGCGGGCCGAGAGACCCGATCTCATCCTCATGGACGTGGTGATGCCGCGCATGGACGGCTTCGAGGCCTGCCGCCAGCTCCGCGGGGCGTCCGACACGAGCCGGATCCCCATCATCATGGTCACGACGCGCGGCGAGCTCGCGAGCGTCGACGCGGGCTACCAGAGCGGCTGCAACGACTACGTCACGAAGCCGATCGACGGCACCGAGCTCCTCACCAAGGTCCGCAGCTGCTTGGGCCAGTCCTGACCCGGAGCCGGGGATGCCCGACGACCACCCCAGGAAGGCGGAGGAGCTCGCCGCCTCCGCAGTGAAGCACGGCCGCGATCTCCAGGAGGTGAACGCTCGCCTCCGGGAGCTCATCTCCTCGCTCCAGCTTCAGAAGGGACGGCTCGCCGCAGGCATGCGCCTCGGCGAGGCCCGGCAGCCCGCGCCGGCGGCGCCGGAGGCGTCCGCAGCGGCCACCGGGAACGGCCGGGCCGAAGGCGGCCGGGCGCAGCTCGAGTCGGCGCTCGCCGATGCCCGCGCGGAGGCCGAGCACTCCGGCGTCGAGCACGCGAAGCTGCTCCGGCGCCTCGCCGACATCGAGGAGGAGAACCGGCGCGCCTGCGACGAGTACGCCGCGTTGCAGGAGCGGACCACGGAGGTGATGCAACTCTTCGTCACCCTGGAGCGCCTGCACCGGGGCCTCACCCGCGGCGAGACCCTGGCCGCGCTGCAGGAGATCGTCATCAACATCCTCGGCTCGGAGGAGCTCGCGTTCCTCGAGCCGCGCGACGGCGCGCTGCACCCGCTCCACACCTTCGGCGTGCGGCCGGAGGCGCTCGCAGGACTGCGCCCGGGCCTGGGCGCCCTGGGGCGGGCCGCGCAGGGCCGCCCCTGGATCGCCTCCCGCGACCCGTCCGGCGAGCTCGCGCCGGACGAGGCGGACCTCACCGTCGCCCTCCCGCTCCGCGCAGGCGAGAGCGTGGTGGCGGTGCTCGCGGTGTTCCGCCTCCTGCCGCACAAGCCCTCGCTGACGGACGCGGACCTGGAGGTGCTCTCGCTCCTCGAATGCCACGCCGGGACGGCGCTCGCGCTCCGACCAGCGGCGGCCGCGGCGGCCTGAAGGGAGACGCCGGATGAGCGACGTCGAGATCGACCGCGAGGCGCTGGTGGCCACCTTCCTGGCGGAGGCCGAGGAGACGCTCGCGCACATGGAGCAGGTGCTCGTCTCGGTCGAGGCGGCCCCGTCGGACGAGGCGCTCCTGCACGAGCTCTTCCGCGACGCGCACACCCTCAAGGGCGGGGCCGCCATCGTCGGGTTCGACGCGGTCCGGGACCTCGCTCACGAGCTGGAGGACGTCCTGGAACGGCTCCGGAACCGGACGCTCGGCGTGTCGAACGCCATCGTGACCCTGCTCCTCGGGTCCGTCGACGCGCTGCGCGCGGCGCTCCACGCGGCCTCCGGCGCCGCCGAGCTGCCCGCCTCGGCCGCCGACTTTCGCGCCCGGCTGGCGGAGGTGACGCGCCGGCA
>DATDDC010000471.1:0-3264 GCA_036523995.1 Anaeromyxobacter sp. | reverse complement strand
CCTCCGGCTGAAGGAGGAGCTGAAGCGGCTCAAGAACGTCGAGCGGCCGAAGATCGTGAAGGAGATCGCCGAGGCCCGCTCGCACGGAGACCTCTCCGAGAACGCCGAGTACCACGCCGCCAAGGAGAAGCAGAGCCACATCGAGGGCCGCATCGCCCAGGTGGAGCACTGGATCGCCACGGCGGAGGTCATCGACGTCTCGAACTTGCAGGGCGACAAGGTGGTCTTCGGCGCGACCGTCACGCTCGAGGAGGCGGAGAGCGGCGACAAGGTGAAGTACCGCATCGTGGGCGAGCTCGAGGCCGACCTGAAGCAGGGGCGCATCTCCGTCACGAGCCCGATCGCCCGGGCGCTCATCGGGCGCTCGGAGGGGGACACCGCCGTGGTGCGCACGCCCGGTGGCCAGAAGGAGTACGAGATCCACGCCGTGACGTTCGAGGAGGAGGACGTCCCGGGCGAGTCCGGCGAGTAGTCGCCCGCAACTTTCCGGCGAGCGTCGAGGCGGGTGGCGCGCCGGGCAGGCGCCTCGGGCGCGCCGCCGGAGGGTCCCGGGCGACCGGTGAGTGCGCGCCCAGCCCGGTGTCCCGAGCACGCGGGGCGCCGTCGAAACCGGAGCGGGCTCGAGAGGTTCGACCTCGCCGCGGGCTGCGACGGCGCCGGCGGGCGATGGTGCGTGCGCTGCATCGGCGAGGACGCATGATCGCGCCTACCCCGCCATCGTCCTGCGCTCGCCTCCTCGGCATCCTCTGCGCGCCGCTGGTCCTCCTCGCCGGGTGCGGCACGAGCACGCCGGCCGCGCCGACGGCGCAGGGGAGGGTGCATCTCCCCGACGGCGCGAAGCTCGACGCCTCCGGGCTGGTCGTCGCGACCGGCGCCGGCACCGCCGCCGTCGGGAAGGGAGGTGCCTTCTCCGCGCCGATGGACGGGACGGGCCGCTCGCTCGCGGCGGTGCTCGATCGCTCGGGGCGGCTCGTGCTCCTCGGGTACGTGAACGGCGCGGCGAACCCGTACGCGGCGAGCCTCGTCGGCGAGCAGTCGATCGGCGCAACGGAGACGGCGGCTGCGCTCCTGTACCTGGCGCTGGGCGGGTTCACGCTGCCGGTGGACCAGCAGGGCAGCCTGCTCTCGTGGCTGTCGCGGGCTCCGGAGACGGCCTCGCTCGCGTCCGCGATCACGGCGCGGCTCGTGGTGAACGGCACCGCGCTCGCCGACGGCGATCCGGAGGTCGTCGAGGCGCTCGCCCAGGCCCACGCCTCCATCGTCGCCGCCGGCCAGGCCCCGGCGGCGGCGGTCGCCTTCGCGCGGGGCCGCCTCGCGCCGCGGACCCTCGTCGCCGCTGGCGACCTCGCCACCCGGTCCCTCGCTCCGGCCGGTCTTGCCTCGCCGGCCCTGAGCGTCCCCGGCGACACCCTCGTCCTCGTGAACCCCGCCGACGCGCAGCAGGGGGTCCGGCTCGGCCCGAACCCGGCGGGCGACGGCGTGATCCTGATGAACGAGTACCGCCGCTCTTGCTACTTCTACGCCTACAAGACGGGCGTCGAGTACGAGGACGGGACGCGCGAGGAGCTCTCCATGCCCGGCGTCGCGCTGGGTGCGACGTTCCAGGAGGCGACGAACGGGCTCAGCGGGGTCATCGGGACCCCCATCGACATCTGGAACGGCAAGGTGTTCTGGACCCCGGTCCAGAGCGCGCCGGTGGTCCTCGCCCTGGATCCGGGGACCGTCAAGACGTTCTATCAGGTGGTCGCGGTCGGACCTTCGTTCGACCTCACTTCGCCCGCGTTCTTCTCGGACTCGCGCTTCGCGAGCTTCACGGCGGACTGGGAGTCCCACATCCAGTCGCTCACGCTGACGGCGTTCGTGAAGGACCTGTTCCTCCCGACGATGTTCTCGTGGGTGCTCAACTCGGAGCAGCTGAACGAGATGCTGAAGGTCGAGAACCCGGAGTTCATCAGCGGTACGATCGGCTCGCTCCTCACCAAGATCCCGGACCTCCAGGGCCAGATCCAGAACGGCGAGTGGCGGGATGCCATGGCCACCGCGGTGAAGGAGCTCTCGAGCAGCGACGAGATCCGGAACGCGATGATCGAGGCGATGCGCCTCGCCATCAGGGACAAGGCGGTGCTCGACGTTCTCCACGATCCCGAGGCCCTGCTCGGAGGCCTCTCCAAGGCCAACGCCATCATCGCCGCCATGGACAAGCTCATGACCGCGGGCGACATCGGCGCGGTCATCAAGGACATCGGCTCCTCGCGCCGGGGGAACCTCTGGGAGGTGACGGTGGTGCAGCCCCGCGTGCACCTCGACCCGGCGGAGTCCGAGGTCAAGCCCGGCCGCAGGGTGTACCTGACCGCCCGCCCGCCGGACGGCGTGCAGGGGACGCTCGCGTACCACTGGACGCTCTCGGGGACGAACGGCCACCTGGAGGACGACAACGGGCACTCGGGCAGCGACTTCGAATCGAGCCTCGCGACCGTCGCCTACGTGGGGAACGCCGATCTCGTCGACGGCCGGGTGGATACCGTGACCGTGAGCGTCTACTGGAAGCGCGACGACGGCAACGGCCCCACCCACGAGTCCGTGTTCCTCGGCCAGGCGGACGCCGCCGTCAAGGGCGTCGTGCCGCCGCTCTGCACCGACCTCGATTACTCCATCCTGGCGTCCGGGTGCGGCAGCCTCTCGCTCTCCTCGCGCGACCTCACCGCCGGCGACACCGTCACGGCGTCGGTCTACATCGGGTGCGAGGGCGTGGATCTGAGCGTGGACTACGCCCTCGCGAGCAACGTCCTCGTGGACGGAGTCCCCACCGCGGCGCGCCAGGGGTCCGCCGGCCTCTACTCGTATTGGGGGTGGCCCTACAAGCCGTCGCCGCGCGGGGGAGCGGCCGTCTCGCTCTCGCCGGGAGCCCACACCGTCCAGTTCACGATCCGTTTCGATGCGCCGAACGACTGCGTGAGCTGGGATCCCGACGTCTCCTGGTACGCGCAGGGCCCCTGGGCCATCCTGGGCAACGGCCGCTGGTCGACCCCGGTCCCGTTCCGCGTGCACCAGAAGGGAATCTGACCGGCGGCGGCCCCCCGAGGGGCCGTGCCGCGGCCCCGGCGGCGTCGCGAACGCCCGCCACCAGCCGCGGCAGGCGTCCGGCGGCTCGAGAGGTCGTCCCTCTCCGCCGCCGCCCTGCGCCTGTCGGGCGCCCCTGCTAGCCTCGCCTCGTGGCGGAAGGCCCGAGCGGAACGGACGGCACCGGCGCGGGAGCGATCCCCG
>DATDDC010000470.1:0-6253 GCA_036523995.1 Anaeromyxobacter sp. | reverse complement strand
CCGAGGCGCGAGGCCCGCAGCCCGCGCCCGCCCCCGTCGGCCCGCGCGAGCGCGCCGTCCCCATGACGTCGCTTCGCCGGACCGTGGCGCGGCGGCTCGTCGAGGCGCAGCACAGCGCGGCCATCCTGACCACGTTCAACGAGGTCGACATGTCGCGCGTCCTCGCCCTGCGCGAGAAGCACGGCGAGGCCTTCCTCGCGAAGCACGGCGTGAAGCTCGGCTTCATGTCCTTCTTCGTGAAGGCCGCGGTCGAGGCCCTCCGGGCCTTCCCCGCGGTGAATGCCGAGGTCCGCGGGACGGACATCGTCTACAAGGACCACTACGACATCGGCGTGGCGGTCGGCGGCGGGAAGGGGCTCGTCGTGCCGGTGATCCGGGATGCCGACGCCATCTCCTTCGCCGAGATCGAGAAGACGGTCGGCGCGCTCGCCAAGAAGGCGCGCGAGAACCGCATCACCATGGACGACCTCGCCGGCGGGACCTTCACCATCTCGAACGGCGGCATCTACGGCTCGCTTCTCTCGACGCCCATCCTGAACCCCCCGCAGTCGGGGATCCTCGGCCTGCACAAGATCGAGAAGCGGGCCGTCGTGGGCGAGGGCGATCGCGTCGAGGTGCGGCCCATGATGTACCTCGCGCTCTCGTACGATCACCGCGTCGTGGACGGGCGCGAGGCGGTGTCCTTCCTCGTGAAGGTGAAGGAAGGCATCGAGGATCCCGAGCGGATGCTCCTCGAGGTCTAGCGCCGGCGCGCCCTCGAGGCCGCGGGCGCCGCGCGAGCCCGCGCGGGCTTCCTCGCCGTCGCAGGCCGGTCCACGAGGCGCACGACGAGCTTGAGCCCGCTCCAGGTCTCGTCGATGGCGCAGACCTTCACGTCGACGAGGCCGCGCGCCAGCGCCGCCGCGCGCACCACGTCCTCCGTGACGTTGGTCGGGACGCCGCTCGCCTTCTTGGGCCAGCCGATCCAGAGGGCGCCGGCCGGTTCGAGCCGCGGCTGGGCCTTCGCGAGCACGGACTCGAGCTCGCGGGCCGAGCGGACGAAGAGGACGGCGAGGTCGAAGGCGCCGCCCGCGGCGACGCGCGCGCCGCCGGGCAGGGTGCCGAGCGACGAGAGGAAGCCATCGGGCTCGCCGGAGAAGGCGAGCCGCTGTCCCGGCCTGAGCCCGAGCTTCGCGGGGAGCGGCGTTCCGGAGTAGCCGGCCATGGGCGGGATCTACCGGCGCCACGCCGGGATTTCACTATCTCCAGCGATCGTGACCTCCGAGCGCGCCCGGGCGCGTCCCCTCCTCCTCTTCGCCCCCGGCGCCGGCGCGCCCTCGACGTCGGCCTGGATGGAGCGCTGGGCCGCGCGCCTCGCCTCCGTCGGCGACGTCGTCCGGCTCGATTACCCGTACGTGAAGGCCGGCCGGCGCAGTCCCGACAAGCTGCCCGTCCTCGTCGCGGCGCACCGGGCCGCGCTCGCCGAGGCGCGCGCCGGGCGGGCGGAGGGAGCGGCGGTGCTCGTCGGGAAGTCCATGGGCGGCCGCGTCGGCTGCCACCTCGCGCTCGAGGAGCCCGTCGCGGGCCTCGTGTGCATGGGCTACCCGCTCGCCGGCCAGCGCGGCGCCGTCCGGAGCGAGGTCCTCCTCGCGTTGCGCGTCCCGATCCTGTTCGTGCAGGGCTCGAAGGATCCGCTCTGCCCGCTCGACCGCCTCGAGGAGGTCCGCGCGAAGATGTCCGCGCCGAGCACGCTCCACGTCGTGGAGGGCGGGAACCATTCGCTGGAGGTCGGGAAGCGGGAGCTGGCGGCGCGGGGGGAGAGCCAGGAGGCGGTGGACGCGCGCGCGCTCGAGGCGGTCGCGGGGTTCGTGAGCGGGCTGCGCCGGTGAGGGACCGGGTCATTCCGGCACGCCGTCGCGGTAGCCGCCTCGCGCCCCGTTGATGACCAGCTCCGCGGGCCCGAGCTCCGTGATCAGGCCGCGATCCTCGCCCCCAGCCACCTCGCCACATCCCCGATCGACTCCCGCGTGACGAAGTGACCGGCATCGTGCTCGCGGTACTCGAGCCGCGGTCCGAGGAGGCGCGCCAGCAAGTCGCGGGTCTCGCGGCCGCGCTCCACGGGCAGGACGTCGTCGTGCACGCCGTGCAGCACGAGCGCCTCGAGGCCGGCGAGCCTCTCGGCGGGAGCGGCCCGGCGCTCGAGGCCCTGGAGCACGCGGCCCGAGTGCAGGATCACGCCGCGCACCAGCTCCGGCCGCGTGAGGGCGAGGCCGAGCGCCATCGTGGCGCCCTGGCTGAAGCCGAAGAGGAACGTGCGCGAGGGCTCCGCGCCGCTGCGCCGCTCGAGCTCCGGGAGCGCCGCGGCGAGCTCCTCGAGGCTCCGGCCGGCTTGCTCGAGATCCGGGGCGGGCGGCACGACGCTCCAGTCGAGCGCGTACCAGGCATAGCCCATGGGCTCGGCGTCGTGGGGCGCGCGCAGCGACACGGCGAGGAGCCGCGGGTCGAGCGCATCGGCCACGGGGAGCAGATCGAGCTCGTCGGCGCCGATCCCGTGGAGCAGGACGAGCAGCGGCGGGTGATCCGACGGCACGGTGGGCTCGCGCACGGCAGAGACGAGGCTCATGGCGCGGGCTCATAGCACGCGACGCGCCTCGCCGCCCTGGCGGCGCGCGTCAGGTCGAGCCGGCGAGCGCCGGCCGCTCCTCGCCGACGAGCGCGAGGAGATCGAGCGCGTCGCGGACGGCGTGGCCGCCCACGTCGTTGTTGAAGTAGACGAACACGTCGACGCCGCGCGCCGCGGAGGCGAGGTAGTCCTCGGCGCGAGCGCGCAGCGCAGCGGCGCCGTAGCGCCCGGCGTACCGCCCCGCAGTGCCGTGGTAGCGGACGTAGCGGAAGCTCCCGGTGAGGCGCGGCGGGTCCTTCTTGACGTGGTCGTGCTCGCAGAAGGCGGCGCCGTGCCGCTCGAGCACGGCGCAGATCTCGTCCGTGTACCAGGTCGGGTCGCGGAACTCGACGGCGTGGCGCCCGGCAGGGAGCCGCGAGAGGAAGCGATCGAGCCGCTCGGCGTCGGGCTTCATGCGGGGCGGGAGCTGCCACAGCACGGGCCCGAGCTTCGGGCCGAAGCGCGACACCGGCTCGTAGAAGCGGCGGATCCCCTCCTCGGTGTCGAGGAGCCGCTTGAGATGGGTGAGGTAGCGGCTCCCCTTCACGGCGAAGACGAATTCCGGCGGGACGGTCTCGCGCCAGCGCTCCACCGACTCGCACGAGGGCAGCCGATAGAACGTGGCGTTCATCTCCACCGTGTCGAAGACCCATGAGTAGCGCTCGAGCCAGGCGCGCTGCGCGTGGCCCTCGAAGTACAGGACTCCGCGCCAGTGTCGGTACATGTAGCCGCTCGTCCCAACGCGGATGCGCCTCACGCGCTGAATCTACGTCTCGCCGCGCTGCACGCGCCGTCCCGGCGGGATTCCCGTGCGCCGGCGAGGGGTGTGGGAGGGGTCACGGACCCCGCGCGGCCGTCCATCTCGTGGCGCGGATCGCCCCGGTCCGCCGCGCCGGCGGTGGAGAGGCGCGCGGAGAAGACGCCCGCTCGGCCGGCGTGAACCATGCACGGGCATCTCTCGCGGCGCAGCCATGCGCTCACGTCGTCACGGAACGGCATCGATCGCTTCCATGCACCTCGCCACCGACACCCCCGCGAACCTGAGGCGGCTCGTCCTCCTCCTCTACGCGGTCGTCGGTCCCACGTTCTGCGCGTCCTTCGCCGTGCTCGGGCGCTGGCGAGAGCACCCCTGGCCGCTCGCCGCAGTCGTGGCGCTCGTCGCCACGGGCGCCCTGTGGCTCGCCGTGCGTTCCGCGCCGAAGCCGGCGGACTTCGTCCTTCCTGTCGCGGTGTCGCCCGTCGTCTGCTGCGCCATCGGGTTCGTCGTCTGCGGAGATCGCGGCGCGGCGTACCTCGCCGTCATGGGCGCTCCCGTGGCCTGGGCGGCCGTGCTCTTCGAGCCGCCTGTCGTCGCGGTCGCGCTCGCCACCGCCGTCCTGAGCGTGTTCGTGTCCCTCTCGCTTCGCATCGGCCCCTCGGCCGCGGCCGTGAGCACGCTCCTCCTCTCCCCCGTCGCCGCATCGGTCGCCTGGGTCGTCTTCGGCTCGGCGCGAGGGCTCCGCAGGGCGCGCGGGCGGTGGATCGCCCACGCGGAGCAGGTCCGCGAGAGCGAGGAGCGCCACCGCTCGATCATCGCCGCCACGGGTGAGGGCATCGTCATGCGCCGCAGGGACGGCGTCATCTCCGTCTACAACCCGGCCGCGGAGCGCCTGCTCGGCATCGACGCCGCGCAGGCGGAGGGGAGCCGTCCCATCGACCCCGGCTGGTACACGATCCGGGAGGACGGCTCGGTGCTCTCCGCCGAGCAGCGGCCCAACGCGATCGTCCTGCGGACCGGCAGGCCGGTGAGCGACTTCACGCTGGGCGTGCACAAGCCGGACGGCTCCGTCACTTGGCTCTCGGTGAACGCCCAGCCGGTGTTCCGGGAGGGGGAGGAGGCCCCCTACGCCGTGGTGGCCGCCTATCGCGACACGACGGAGCAGCGGCGCCAGGCCCAGGAGCTCGCCCAGAGCCAGAGGCAGCTCGCCCTCGCGGTCGAGGGATCGGACCTGGGGTACTGGGAGTGGGACCTGCGGACGGATCGCATCCTCTACAGCTCGACCTGGCCGGCGCTGCTCGGCTACGGCCAGCGGGAGATCGGGCCCACCCTGGCGGACTGGGTCAGGCTCGTGCACCCGGACGACCTCCCGCGCGTGAAGGAGGAGGTGCGGGCGCACGTGAAGGGCCTCTCCAAGGGCATCGACGCCGAGTTCCGGATGCGCGGCCGGGACGGGAGCTGGCTGTGGATCCACTCGCGCGGCAGGGTGGTCGAGCGGGACGAGCGGCGGCGCGCCGTCCGGGCGAGCGGGACCCACGCCGACGTGACTCGCCGTCACGAGGCCGAGGAGCGGCTGCAGGAGGCCCGGGAGAAGCTCCTCGTCGCGACGCGCCTCGCCTCGGTGGGGACGCTCGCCGCCGGAGTGGCGCACGAGATCAACAACCCGCTCGCCTGGGTGACGTCCAACCTCGGCTACGCGATCGAGACCGTCTCCGCCGGGAAGGGGCCGCCGGGCCCGGGCGACCGCGAGCTGCGCGAGGCGCTCGAGGAGGCGCTGCAGGGCGCCGACCGCATCTCCTCCATCGTGAAGGCCATGCGATCCCTGGGGCGACCGAGCGACGCGGAGGAGCCCCAGGCGACGGACGTGCGCGCCGAGCTCCAGAACGCACTCCAGATGATCCGCAACCAGCTCGTGCAGCGCGCGCGCCTCGACGTTCACCTGCCGGAGAAGCTGCCGGCGGCGCGGGCCAGGACGAACGAGCTGGGCCGCGTGTTCCTGAACGTGCTCGTCAACGCGGCGCAGGCCATCCCCGAGGGCAAGGCCTCGGAGAACCGGATCCTCGTGACCGCTCGAGAGGAGGGCGGGGAGATCGTCGTGGAGGTGGCCGACACCGGCACCGGCATCCCCCTCCACGCGCGCGAGAGGATCTTCGAGCCCTTCTTCACGACGAAGCCGGTGGGCGTCGGGACCGGCCTCGGCCTCAGCATCGCGCGCAGCATCATCGCGGGCGCCGGCGGGAGCATCGACTTCGAGACCGAGGAGGGACGCGGGACGACGTTCCGCCTCCGCGTACCGGCGCGCACGTCCGCGGCGGCCTCCCCGGCGGCGGGCCCGGCACGGGCCGCGGCGAACGGAAGCGGGGCCTTGCGAGCGTCCCGCCGCATCCTCGTCATCGACGACGAGCGCCTCGTCCGGAAGGCCCTGGTGAGGATGCTCTCCAGGGTGCACGACGTGACCGCCGTGGGCTCGGCGGCCGAGGCGCTGCGCCGCATCGACGGCGGCGAGCGGTGGGACGCCATCCTCTGCGACCTGATGCTGCCGGACGTCGACGGCGTCGGCTTCTACGAGGCGCTGGCCGCCCGGAGGAGCGACGCGATCGCCCACCTCGCCTTCGTCACGGGGGGTGCGTTCGGCGAGCGGGCCACGGCGTTCCTCGCCGTTCACCACGTCGTGACCCTCTCGAAGCCCGTCGAGCCCGCCGAGCTGCTCGCGGTGGCGGAGCGGCTGGCGCAGGCGAGCGGCTGACGTCGGCCACGGTCGCGGTCGGGCCGGCCGCGGGCGACGGCGCTGCCACGGCCGCGGTCACCTTCGGGCGCGGGGGCGCGAACGCCGCGCCGGCCCAGGCCGCGCCGAG
>DATDDC010000469.1:0-7454 GCA_036523995.1 Anaeromyxobacter sp. | reverse complement strand
GGAACGCGCTCGCTCACCCACTACCTCGATCCCGAGGACTTCGCCGGCTCCACCTCCTGGAGCGCCTCGCTCGTCCTGCGCCTGCCGCTCCTCGACGGGCTGGGGCTCCGGCCGACGTACGACGCGATCGCCGCGCGCGCGAACGCGGACGCCGCGCACGCCCGCGCCGACGCGACCCAGCAGCGGGTGGCGCTCGACGTGTGGACGAGCTTCCAGGCGCTGCGCACCGCCGGGCAGCGCGTGGGCTCCTCGAAGGACCTCGTCGACTCCGCCCGCGCCTCGACAGCGGTGGCGCAGGGCCGGTACAAGGAGGGCGTCGGCTCGATCCTGGACCTGCTCACCGCGCAGGCCGCGCTCGAGCAGGCGCTCGCGGAGGAGGTCCGCGCCCGGGCGGACTTCCTCGTCGCCCTGGCGCTGCTCGCCCGCGCCTCCGGGAGCCTCGACCTGCCGCACCAGGCCGGCGCTCCCGGCACCGGAGAAGGAACCGGCACCCCATGACGACGACCCAGCGCCCCGCCCTCCTCCTCGCCGCGGCCCTGGCGCTCGCCGCCGGCGCCTGCTCGAGGGGAGAGGGAAAGGGCGCGGGGGCCGCCGGCCGGGCCGTGCCGGTGCGCGCCGCCACGGCGGTCGCGAAGGACGTCCCCGTGGAAGTCCGCGCCGTCGGCAAGATCGTCTCCTCGGAGTCGGTCGCCATCCGCGCCCAGGTGAGCGGCACCCTCGTGGCTACCCGCTTCACGGAAGGGCAAGCCGTGAGGAAGGGCGACGTCCTCGTCGAGATCGATCGCCGGCCCTTCCAGGCGGCGGTCTCCGAGGCGGCGGCGAGGCTGAGGCAGGACCGCGCCCGCGCGGAGAACGCGCGCGACGACAGCAACCGCTACGCGGGGCTCGTCGAGAAGGAGTACGTCACGCGCCAGCAGTACGAGGCCGCGAAGGCCAACGCCGCCGCGCTCGAGGCGCAGGTCGCGGCCGACGAGGCGGCCCTGGAGCGGGCGCAGCTCAACCTCTCCTACGCCACCATCCGCGCGCCCATCTCGGGCCGGACGGGCCGGCTCCTCGTGCACGCGGGGAACCTCGTCTCCGCCGGGACTCCCGAGCCGCTCCTCACCATCGAGCAGGTCAAGCCGGTCTTCGCGGAGTTCGCCGTGCCCGACCGGCACCTCGCCGCCGTGCGGGAGCGGCGGGACGCTCCGCCGCCCGTCGCCATCCGCACCTCGACGGCCGCGGCGCCCGTCGCCGGCGAGCTCGCCTTCGTGAACAACACCGTGGATCCGGCCACCGGCACGATCCTGCTCAAGGCCCGCGTCCCGAACGAGGACGAGGCGCTCTGGCCGGGGCAGCTCGTGGACGTGAGCATCCGCGTCGCCGAGCGGACGAAGGCGGTGGTCGTGCCCGCGGCCGCGGTGGCGTCGGGCCAGCAGGGCGACTACGCCTACGTGGTGACGCCGGACCGGAAGGTGCAGGTGAGGCCCATCGTCGTCGAGCAGGCGGGCGAGACCGAGGTGGTCGTCTTGAAGGGGCTCTCTCCCGGAGAGGTGGTCGTCACCGAGGGGCACCTCCGGCTGCGGCCCGGCGCCGCCGTCGAGATCCTGCAGGGCGACGGCCGGCCCGCCCCCGCGCCGGGGAAGCAGGTCGAGGGAAGGCTTCCGCCGAAATGAACCTCTCCGCCCCATTCATCCGGCGGCCCGTCATGACGACGCTCCTCATGGCGAGCTTCACCGCGTTCGGGGTCTTCGCCTACCGGGCGCTGCCGGTCTCCGACCTGCCCGTGGTGGACTTCCCCACCATCCAGGTGAGCGCGAGCTTCCCGGGCGCGAACCCGGAGACGATGGCCTCGTCCATCGCCACGCCGCTCGAGCGGCAGTTCTCGAACATCGCCGGGCTCAAGTCGATGAACTCGTCGTCGAGCCAGGGCTTCACCTCGATCACGCTCGAGTTCGAGCTCAACCGCGAGATCGACGGGGCGGCCCTGGACGTGCAGTCCGCCATCGCGGCCACCGCCGGCCAGCTCCCCGTGGGCATGCCGACGCCGCCGACCTTCCGGAAGGTGAACCCGGCGGACTTCCCCATCCTCTTCCTCAACCTCACCTCGCCCACGCTTCCGCTCTCCGACCTGAACCGCTACGCGCAGGACCTCGTCGCCCAGCGCGTCGCCACCATCGCCGGCGTGGCGGAGGTGGCCATCTTCGGCGCGCAGAAGTACGCGGTGCGCATCGAGGTGGACCCGCGCGCGCTCGCCTCGCGGGGCATCGGCATCGACGAGGTCGCCGACGCGGTCCGGGCCTCGAACTCGAACCTGCCCACCGGCCTCGTGCAGGGCCGCGACAAGGCGTACTCCATCGAGTCCAGCGGCGGGCTGCTCAAGGCGGCGGACTTCCGGCAGGTCACGGTGGCGTTCCGCGACGGCGCGCCGGTGCGCCTCACCGACGTCGCGAAGGTCCTCGACGGCGTGGAGAACGACCGCGAGGCCGCCTGGTGGGTGCAGGGCGGCGAGGACCAGCGCACCATCATGATCGCGGTGCGGCGCCAGCCCGGCACGAACACCGTCAAGATCGTGGAGGACGTGCGGAAGATCATGCCGCTCGTCGAGCGGCAGCTCCCCGCGGCCGCGAGCCTCAAGGTGCTCTACGACCGCTCCGTGTCGATCCGGCACTCCGCGAACGACGTGCAGTTCACGCTGCTCCTCACGCTCGGGCTCGTCGTCCTCGTCATCTTCCTGTTCCTGCGGAACCTGCCCGCGACGGTGATCCCGAGCCTGGCCCTGCCGGTGTCGATCGTGGGCACGTTCGCGGTCATGTACGCGTTCGGCTTCTCCCTCGACAACCTCTCGCTCATGGCGCTCACGCTGGCGGTCGGGTTCGTCGTCGACGACGCCATCGTCATGCTGGAGAACATCGTCCGGCACGTGGAGCGCGGCGAGCCGGTGCTCGAGGCGGCCTTCCGCGGATCGAAGGAGATCGCGTTCACCATCCTCTCGATGACCATCTCGCTCGCGGCGGTGTTCCTGCCGGTGCTCTTCATGAGCGGGATCGTCGGGCGCCTCTTCAAGGAGTTCGCGGTCACCATCGGCGCCGCCATCCTGGTGTCCGGCTTCGTCTCGCTCACCCTGACGCCGCTGCTCTGCGCGCGCTTCCTGCGCCACCGGCCGGCCGGCGAGGCCCGGCACGGGCGCGTCTACCTCGCGATCGAGCACGCCTTCGAGTGGAGCCTGCGCACGTACGACCGCGGCCTCACCTGGTCCCTGGGGCACCGGATCACCGTGCTCGTCTTCTCCGCGGTGATCCTCGTCGCCACGGTGGTGATCTTCATCGCGGTGCCGAAGGGCTTCCTCCCCAGCGAGGACACCGGCCGCGCCGTCATCAACAGCGAGGCGGTCGAGGGGATGAGCTTCGAGGCCGTGGTGCGGGCGCAGCGGGAGATCGCCCGCATCGCCACGCTGCACCCGGCGGTCGCCCAGGCGAACTCGAGGGCCTACAGCCGCGGCACCTCGGGCCTGGGGTTCCTCTTCATCCGCCTCAAGGACGGGAAGCGCGCGCACGTGGAGCAGGTCATCGCCGATCTCCGGCGCGAGCTCGCGCGGGTCCCCGGGCTCAGGCCCTCCCTCTTGAACCCGCCGCCCATCTCCCTCGCCAGCGGCGGCCCGGGCCGGGCCCAGTACGCCTTCACGCTCCAGGACGCCGATCCGGACCAGCTCTACAAGGCCGCGCCCGCCCTCGAGGCGCGGATGAAGGAGCTGCCCGGCATCGTGGACGTCAACTCGGACCTGCGGCTCTCGTCCCCGCAGCTGAACGTGCAGATCGACCGCGACCGCGCCGCGGCGCTCCGCGTGTCGCCGACCGCCATCGAGGACGCGCTCTACACCGCCTTCGGCTCGCGCCAGATCTCGATGATCGTGGCCCCCGAGGACCAGTACCAGGTGATCCTGGAGCTCGATCCCGCGTTCCGGCTCGACCCCTCCGCCCTCTCCCTCGTCTACGTCCGCTCGGCGACGGGCAAGCTCGTGCCGCTCGAGTCGGTGGCGCGCCTCTCCCGCTCGGTGGGCCCGCTCCTCGTGAACCACGCCGGCCAGCTCCCCGCCGTGAACCTCACCTTCAACCTCGCGCCGGGAGCGTCGCTCGGCCCCGCCGTCACGGCCGTGGAGCGCGCGGCGCTGCAGGTCCTGCCCGACACCGTCTCGACGCGCTTCCAGGGCACCGCGCAGGCGTTCCAGGACTCGATGCAGGGGATGGGCATCCTCCTGCTCATGGCCACCCTCGTCATCTACGTCGTCCTCGGCATCCTCTACGAGAGCTTCATCCACCCGATCACGATCCTCACCGCCCTGCCCTTCGCCGGCCTGGGCGCGCTCGTGACGCTCTGGGGCTTCGGGTCGGACGTGTCGCTCTACGCCTACGTCGGCATCGTGATGCTCGTGGGCATCGTGAAGAAGAACGGCATCATGATGGTGGACTTCGCCATCGAGGCGCAGCGTTCGGGCAAGTCGTCCGTGGAAGCCATCCACGAGGCCTGCCTCGTCCGCTTCCGGCCCATCATGATGACCACCATGGCGGCGCTCATGGGCACGCTCCCCATCGCCATGGGCCTCGGCGCGGGCGCGGAGTCGCGGCGACCGCTCGGCCTCGCCGTGGTGGGCGGGCTCGTCTTCTCCCAGTTCCTCACGCTCTACGTGACGCCGGTGTTCTACGTCTGGTTCGACCGGCTGGGCGCCCGCCTCGGCCGCCGCAAGCCCAGGGCTCGGGGCGGGGCCGTGGAGCCGGACCGCTCGGCCGCCGCGCCGGCGAAGTGATGATGAGGGCCGCGCCCGCCCGGCGCGCCGCCCGGCGAGCCCACCCTCTCGCGACGCCCCGCCGTCCCGTCACCCGGGCGCGCTCGGGCCGGCGTTCCCACCGTTCGGGGAGGAGGCAGGAACCGCCATGAACAAGGACCAGATCGAGGGCAAGATCGAAGAGATCAAGGGCGACCTGAAGGAGCGGATCGGCGGCGCGTCGAAGGACCGCTCCACGCAGGCCGAGGGCTGGATGGAGGAGAAGAAGGGCAAGATCCGCCAGGGCATCGGCGACGTGAAGGAGGATCTCGAGAAGCGCCGCGACGAGATGGAGCGCGACGTCCCCGAGCGCCAGCCCTGACGGAGGGCGGCTTCCCGCCCTTCCCGCGCGCAGGCGAGGCTTTCACGGCTCCGGGCTTCGGGCCGCGGCCGGCGGCGTGAACCGAGCGTCACGCCGCTCGAGGCGCGACTCCGAGGCCCGGCGTCCGTGATCGCCGGCCCGGCCGCCAGCCGCACCTCTGCCCGGCGTTCTGCTCGCGCAGCCGGGCGCGCAGGGGCGCGTGGTGCTCGAGCAGCGCCGAGGCGTCCGCCTTGCGCTGTCCGGCGAGCACCTCCATCGCGTCGGGCCAGGGCTCTAAACAGCAGTTCGTAATTCGGGATCACCCGCAAGGCTTCAGGCTGCAGGCTTCGGGCTCCAGGACGAGCCGGGCCACGGTTTCTGAAGCCTGTAGCCCGTAGCCCGTAGCCCGAGCGTTTCCGAATCGCGATCGGGTCGTTTAGGGCTGCACGCCGCCGCGCCGCTCGTTGGCGAAGGACCCGGCGAAGTCCCGCGGCGCCTCGTGCTCGGCGAAGAGCGGGCACTTCTCGCAGGTCCAGCTGTCCCAGTCCATCTTCACGGCCACGTCGAGGCAGGCGTCGTAGTGGATGCAGTAGAGGTTCCGGTGACCGGAGACGACGCTCTCGGAGCGGATGAGCTGGGTGAGGGGCGTGGGGTTCGGCAGCATGCGCATGTTGCCCTCCGGTCTAGTTCGCAACAGGCGAGCGGGCACTGCATTCCGGGGCTGAATGCCGCCGCAAGGTGCACTGCCCGGGGGTGCGAGCGAAAGCCCCTCCTGGGTCGGCGAACGATCGCGGGCGCTCTCCCTCTGCTATCACGCAGGGTTGCATGGGCTGCGAGCCGTCCGAGGCTCCCTCTGGGACGGCGTTCACGGTACGTCCAGACGCACGGAAACCGCGGCGGAGGGCCGCAGGGAGGGCTCCTTGGTTCACGAAGAGTCTTGCATCGCCTGCGGAGTCGTCCGCGGGGCCCGGGGCCCGCCCGGCGGGATCCTGCTCAGGCGGGCAGGGTTCGTCCTGCACGCCGTGCTCGATCCGACGCCGCTCCGCGGCTGGCTCGTCCTGACGAGCGAGCGCCACGCGCGCGGATGGTACGACCTCGTCGACGCCGAGCTCGGCGCCCTCGGTCCGCTGGCGGCGCGGGTCATGGCCGCCCAGCGCTCCGCGCTCGGGGCCGAGCACGTGTACGCCTTCGCGATCGGCGACGCCGTGAAGCACTTCCACCTCCACCTCGTTCCGCGCTTCGCCGACACGCCGGAGCGGCTCCGCGGCCGGCGCTGCTTCGAGGGCCGTCCGGAGGACGCGTTGCCGGACGCCGAGGTGGAGCGTTCGGCGCGGGCGGTCGCCTCCGCGCTCGCGAAGGGCTAGCGCGCTCCGCCGGCCGCCGGCGGCACCAGGGCGAGGAGCCCCTCCCTGAACGACGGGTACGCGAGCGCCACCCCGAGCGCCTCGCGCGTGGCGGCGGAGAGGACGCGCCGGTTCGGGCCCGGGCGGCCCTTCTCGGCGCGCGGCGGCGCGGTGCCGAGGCGCGCCGCGATCCACTCCACCACCTCGCGGCGCCGCGCCGGGTGCGCGTCGCTGCCGTGGTGGATCGCCCCCGCCCCGGCCCGGTCGAGCGCGGCGAGGACGAAGGCCGCGGCGTCCTCGAGGTGGCAGAAGTTCATCCAGGCCTCGTCGCCCGGGCCGAGCGCGAGCGCCCCCGAGCGGACGCGATCCACGATGCCGGCGCGCCCGGGGCCGTAGAGCCCGGAGAGCCGCACCACCGAGGACCGGATCCCGCGCCCCGCCGCGGAGAGGACGAGCCGCTCCGCCTCCGCGAGGACCCGGGCGTTCGCGCTCGCGGGGCGCGGGGGGGACCCCTCGTCCACGTCCGATCCGTCCTCCTGGCCGAAGACGCCGGTCGAGCCGGTGTAGACGAAGGCGCGCGCCCGGGCGCGCTCCGCGGCGGCGAGGAGCGCGCGGTTCGCCGCGAGATAGGCGCTCCGGTAGTCCCCCTCCGCGTCGGAGGCGGCAGACTGGCACGCGACCACGGCGTCGACGTCCGGCAGGAGGCGCTCCGATCCCGCGGCGGCGAGGTCCACGGCGAGCGGCGTCACCCCGATGGAGGCGAGCGACGCCGCCCGCCCCGGGTCGCGGCGAACGCCGGTGACGCGGTCTCCGCGCGCGACCAGGCGGCGCGCGATCTCCTTCCCGAGCCAGCCGCATCCCGCCACGAGCACGCGCATGGCGACCGGATTATGACCGAGATGGGCGAGCTGCGCCGCGCGTGAACCGTCGAGCGCGGGAGCAGCGAGCGCCGGGCGTCCCGCGGCGCGGCGAGCACCGCCGGGGCGGCCGGCGAGCGGCCGTGGGGCCC
>DATDDC010000468.1:0-1613 GCA_036523995.1 Anaeromyxobacter sp. | reverse complement strand
ACGCGGACGGCATCGTGCTCCTCCGCGGCAAGCGGCCCGCCGCGCTGGAGAGCGCGGTGAGGGCCCTCGAGCCGAGGATCCGCGCCGCGCGCGAGAAGGGCGAGCGGACGTTCCTGTTCGTCTACTACTCCGGCCACGCGAGCGCGGGCGGCCTCGAGATGGAGGGCGAGCGGCTCCCCTTCGAGACGCTCCGCTCCCTCGTCGCCGGCTCCGGCGCCGACGCGAAGGTGGCGATGGTGGACGCCTGCGAGGCCGGGCTCCTCACGCAGGTGAAGGGCGCGAAGGCCGTCCCGGCGCTGGCTTTCGCGCTGCCCGGCGACGACGTGGCCGGCACCGCGTTCATCGCGTCGACGGCGGTCGGCGAGCAGGCGCAGGAGTCCGCCGCGCTCGGCGGCAGCTTCTTCACGCACCACCTCGAGGTGGCGCTGCGCGGCGCGGGCGACGCCGACGGCGACGGGCGCGTCACGCTCAACGAGGCCTTCGGCTACACCGCGGCGCGCACGAAGGCCGGGACCGCGGCGACCGTGGTGGGCACGCAGCACCCGACCTACGAATTCAAGATGTCCGGCCGCGGCGACGTGATCCTCACGGACCTCCGCCGCGCCGAGGCGCGGCTCCTCATCCCGCCGGATCCGGGCTCGACCATCATCCTCTCGAAGGGCAAGGCGATGCTCGCCGAGGTCCCGGGCCCGTCGACGGAGCTCACGCTCGCTCTCCCCGCAGGCTCGTACCGGGTCGAGCGGCGCTCTCCCAGCGGCCGCGCCACGGGCGACGTGACGCTCGTCGCCGGCCGCACCTCCGAGCTCCCGCGCCTCGAGCCGACGCGCTACGAGATCGCCCGCTCGAAGGGCGGCCCCAAGCCCGGCCTCACCTATCTCGGCGCGGGCGCCATGTATCTCGGGCTCCCCGGCTTCGGCGCGGCGCCCACCGCCCGCGTGGCGCTGCGCCACGAGGTCGGGCCGCTCGGGCTCCGCGTCCGGCTCGACTACGCCGGCACGGCGGTCCGGGATCAGTGGCTCAAGTACGACTTCACGTACATCGGCGGCGCGGCGGCCGCGCTCTACCCGCTCAACGTCGGGCGCATCCTCGTGGAGGGCGGCCTCGAGGCGGGCTACGGCTACGCCACCCAGCGGCTCACCGAGACCGGCCACCGCTCCTTCGCGGCGGGCGTGAGCTCCGCGGGCCTGGCGATGCTCGTCACCGCGCCCATGGGCCCGGTCCGCGCCGGCCTCGACGTCTCCGCCGGCGCCCACATGTTCAAGCTCAACGGCAAGGTGGCCGTGCGCCCCGGCGCGTCGGCCGCCCTCTTGGTACTCTACGGGTTCTAGGGAAATGCGCTCACAGGGGCACAGGCTTCAGGCAACGCTCGCCGCCTTGCTCGCAGGCGGCATCCTCGGCGCGTGCGGCGACACGCTCGTCGATCACCGCAACGCGAAGGTCCGCGATCAGCAGCAGCAGCCGGCGACGTGCAATGCCGGCACCGCCACATGCGCGGTGGACAACGGCATACAGTGCCTGCCCGATACGGTCACACAGTGTGGAGCCACGTGCGCGAATTGCGCTGCGACCGTGACGCCACCGTCGGGTGGACAGGCCGCGTGCCTCCCGCCTGC
>DATDDC010000467.1:0-16204 GCA_036523995.1 Anaeromyxobacter sp. | reverse complement strand
CCCGCGATCCGCCGAGGACGTCCTCGCCGAGCTGTTCGAGCGCGTCGGCGATCTCGACCCGCGCGCGGACCGGAAGACCGGCCTCGGCTTCCTGCTCGACCTCGCCATGGAGAAGATCGACTGCGAGGCGGGCTCGGTGTTCCTCTCCCGCCTGGGCGGGGGCGACCTCGAGTTCGCCGTGGCGCGCGGCCCGCGCGCCCAGGAGATCCTGAAGCTGGGGCTGACCGTGCCCATGGGGGTCGGCATCGTCGGCTTCTGCGCGCAGGAGAACGTCGGCGTCGCGGTCTCCGATGCCGAGAAGGACCCGCGCTTCCACCGCGCCGTCTCGCAGGCCATCGGGTACGAGACGCGCTCGCTCCTGTGCGCGCCCATCGCCAAGCGCGGCAGGGTGCTCGGCGCCCTCGAGGTCGTGAACAAGCGCGGAGGGCGGCCGTTCGAGAAGGGCGATCTCGCCGTGCTGTCGTACCTCGCGCATCAGGCCGCCGAGCTCGTGGCTCGGAGCGATTCCTGAGGGAGGCAAGCGTGGACGTCCTGCGGGACATCGAGAGCGAGCGCCGCCGCGCCAGCGTGGTCGTGTGGCTCCTCGGGATCGTGGCGGCGGTGAACCTCGCCGGCGTCGGCTCCGGGCTCGCGCAGCTCGCGCTCCTCGAGCGCGCGGCGTCGACCGGGATCACGACCGCGGAGGCCAACGCGAACGACCTTCGCCACTCCGCCATCGCGGGCGTCCACGTCATCGGCTTCCTCGTGACCGCCGTGGCGTGGCTGTTCTGGATGCACCGGGCCTACGGGAACCTCGCCCGGTTCGGCACCGGAAAGACCGAGCACTCGCCGTCCTGGGCGGTGATCTCCTGGTTCATCCCCATCCTGAACCTGTTCAGGCCGTACACGATCACGAAGGAGCTCTGGGTTCGCAGCCGCGGCGCGAACGCGGCTGGGCCCGCCGGCCCCGGGGCCGGGATCGTCGGCTGGTGGTGGACCCTCTGGATCATCAACGGGCTCCTGGGCAACGTCTCGAACGCGATGGCCAGGAGCGCGAAGGGGATTCCCGAGCTGCAGAGCCTGACGGTCGTGGGCATCGTCGGCGACGTCCTGACGATCGGCGCGGCGGTGCTGGCGCTCGTCGTGGTCCGCCGCATCGACGGGTACCAGCGGGCGGCGGGGCTCACCGCGCGTGCGGTCGAGGCCCTGAGCTGAAGGGCGCGGGCGCGTCCACCCTCACTCCTCCTCGGGCAGCGGCGCCTCGTCCTTCACGAGCTCGCGCAGGACCACCGTCGCGTACGAGCCCCTGGGCAGCTCGAAGGCCGCGCGATAGCCGTCCGCCAGGGGCTCGAGCGACACCTCCACGCGGAGCCGCGCGGCGCGCCGCGTGCCCTCGGCCTCGCCGCCCCCGCGCGCGAAGCCCTCGAGCGTCATGCCCTCCGCCGCGAGGATGCGCTCCTCGCGCGCCAGCGCCTCGCCGGCGGCGGGGCGGAGCTTGTGGCCGAAGATGGGCCCGGCGGGAGAGATCTCGAAGCGCTCGACGCGCGGGCCGTCCGCGGCGGGGTCCTCGCACTCGAAGAGGCCGCCACTGTCGAGCTTCTTCATGACGTCGCCTCGAAGCGCCGCCGCGAAGAGCCCGTCCGCCATCCGCTCGGCGAGCCAGAGGTTGAAGAGGTGCGCCTGGTACGCGGAGAGCGAGAGCCGCCGCAGGAAGCGGTCGCGCGCCGCGCGGCGCGCCTCGGGCGTGGCCGCGCCCGCCAGGATCGCCTTCCCCACCGCGGCGTTCCGGCCCTCGGTCCCGAAGCGCTGCGGTCCGAAGAAGTTGGGGAGGCCGCGCGCCTGGAGCGCCTCCGCCGCGGCCCGGGCGAGGGCCACGTCGCCGCCGCGCACCGCGATGGAGAACCGGTTCGCGCGCACGTGGCCGGTGCGGAGCTTGTTCCCGTGCCGCGAGACCTGGAGGACGCGGAGCCCCGGCCCCTCGAGCGACGCGGGGTCGGGGTCCTTCGCCGCGGGGAACGAGAGCCACTGCGTCGTCAGGGCGTCCCGATCCTTGAGCCCGGCGTAGCCCGCGTCCCGCTCCGGCACCCCCAGCGCGCGGGCGAGCGCGCGCAGGACGTCCGGCGTCGTGCGCCCGCGCTTCTCCACTCGAAGGAAGAGATGCGGGCCGGCGCCCGACGGCGGGTAGGCGGGCACCTCGTCCACCCGGAAGTCCTCGGGAGAAGCGCGAAGGGCCCCGCCCGAGCCGGGCAGGTCTGCCGTCACGAAGGGAAGGCTCATCATCCGAACGCGAACGGCGACGTCGCGCCCCTCACACGAGCCCCTCGATCTGCGCGAGCTTCGCCTTCACGGCGCGGCCGAGCGACTCGTCCGTCTCCCGCCCGATGCGATCGCCCGCCAGGAAGAGCCAGAAGAAGAGCACCTCGCGGAGCGCCTCGAGGAGCACCCGGGACGGATCGGCGGACGCGTCGAGCTTCGCGAGCGCGAGCCGGTCGAGCGCCGCGAGCCGGGCCCCGAGGACGGCCTCGTCGAGGCCGCCGTCGGGGGCGGGAGCGAGGCCCGCGAGCAGCGGCGCGAAGGCGCCGCCCCCCTCCGCCAGGAACTCGCGCGCGCCGTCGAGGAAGGCCCCGCGCGCGGCGAGCGGGACGGCCGACGTCACGCCGCGGAGCAGCGCGTTCATCCCGGAGAGGATGGCCGGCACGCGCTCCGCGGGCGCGGCGCTGAGGATGGGCTCGGAGAAGGCCTCGACGTAGCCGGCCTCGGCGAGGTGGTACAGCATCTTCGTGGCGTCGAACTCGGAGAGGTGCGCCAGCCTCGCCACCTCCGCGACGGTGCGGCGGCCGTCCACGAGGCCGAGGATGGCGCTCTCCGGCGGGCGGAGCGTCACGGGGCGCGGAGGATCCTTCCGGCGCAGGAAGGCGCCCGGGCCCGGGATCCGCGCCGTGAAGAGCGACAGCTCGTCGATGCGCCGGATGCCGTCCATGAGCAAGGACTGCGTGCTCACGGAGAGCGGCGTCCCGTGCGGCTCGCCCGGCTCCTCGTCGACCATGAAGAAGGTCCCGGCAGGCGAGAGCAGGATGGCGTGGAACACGGCCTTGACCTGCTCGTGCAAGCACTTCCACAGCTCGCTCGCGCCGAGCACGCCCAGGTCGGACAGGGCCTTGCCCATGGGCGGGCCGGCCGCTCCGGCCTGGGCGACCTGGGCCTCGGAGGCGTAGCCGAGCCGCACCGCCACCTCGCCGATGCGCTCGCCCGCGGCGGTGGACTGGGCGCTCCGCACCTCGCCGTCCTTGAAGGCGATGGAGCGCTCCACGCCCTCGGCGGCCACGGTGAGCAGCCCCGAGAGGCGCGCCTGGTGCACGAAGGCGATGAAGTCCGCGATGGGGAAGCTCGAGAGATCGCCGGCGAGGAAGCAGCGCGGCCTGGGCGAGGCGCCCGGCACCGCGGGCGTGCGCCGCGCCACGAGCAGGTCCGCGGCGGAGGGCAAGAGCAGGAAGCGTCCCGCCCGGTCGGCGAGCGCGCTCCGCGCCTCGTCCGATTGCGGGACGACCCGGCCGTGCGCGTCGATGTCGAGGAAGCGAGGCATGGAGGTAGGCGGTCAGTCGCGGTTCCACCCGTGGTGCGTCCGCCACTCCTCCTCGTCCTCGAGCGTGAACGTGAGCCCTTCCTCCGAGTAGTCGGTGAGGACGAGCATGCGGCCGTCGAGGAAGAGCGTCGGCGTCCCGCGGATGCCCGCGGCGCGGGCCTCGCCCTGCGACTCGCGGATGCGGGGGACGTAGCGCTTGTCCGAGATGGCGTCGCGCAGCTCCGCGGGGACGAGGCCGAGGGAGCGGGCGAGGTCCGCGAGGTCGTCCACGGTGTGGGCGCCGGAGTTCCCGAACACCGCGTCGTGCATCGCCCAGAATTGCCCCTTCTCCCGCGCCCACTCCGCGGCCTGCGCGCACTCGAGCGCGCCCGGGTGGCTCTCGATGGGGAAGGGCTTGTAGAAGAGCTTCACGCGGTTCGCCCGCGCCCGGACGAACGCCTCGAGGCCCGAGCGGATGGCCTGGCAGTACGGGCAGGTGAAGTCGGAGAACTCGACCAGGGCGATGGGCGCGGCGGGATTGCCGAGCGGCGGCCCGAAGCGCGAGACGTCGAGGCGGGCGCGCCGATCGAAGGAGGCGTAGTACGAGTCGACCGTCTTCGAGAGCTCCCGCCTCGCGCCGGCGCGGAGGAGCCGTGCCGCGAGGGAGGCCATCCGCTTCGCGTGCCGGCAGCTTCCGTGCTCGCGCAGGCACTGCGAGACGGTGTGCGGGCAGCCGCAGTAGCAGAGCGCGTCCTTGGCCCAGGCCGCGAGGGTGGCCTTCTGCTCGGAGGAGAGCCCCTCCGTGTCGACGCCGGGGAGGTCGCCCGAGGGCGCGGCCGGCTCCGCGGCGGCGGCCGGCGCACAGGCGAGCAGGCACGCGGCCAGACGGGCGAGGGCGGACCTTCGGGTGATCATCGTGCCTCTCCCCTCCGGGACGAGCGGGGGCGGGATCGTAGCAGGAAGCCGGGTGCTTTGATCGTGGCGATCGCTCCGTGTTCTGCTTAACACCCGACGGCCATGGAGAGGTCGCATTCACCGGTCGAGCGCGGGGCGCTCCGCAAGGAGCCGGGCGGCAAGCTCGGCGTCGCCCTCGTCTACCCGAATGCGTACCGGCTCGGCATGGCGAACCTGGGGCTCCACGCCGTCTACCGCCTCCTGAACGCCGATCCGGCGGCGCTCTGCGAGCGCGCCTTCCTTCCGGACGACGGCGGCGCTCCCCGCACCATCGAATCGGGGCGTCCCCTCTCGGCCTTCGACGTCGTCGCCTTCTCGCTCTCCTTCGAGGACGACCACGCGAACGTGCTCGCCATCCTGGAGCGCGCCGGGCTGCCGCTCCGGAGCGGCGACCGGGACGAGCGCCACCCGCTCGTCCTGGGCGGCGGCATCGCCGTCCAGATCAACCCCGAGCCCGTCGCCCCCTTCTTCGACGCCTTCCTCGTCGGCGAGGGCGAGGCGCTCGTGGCGCCGTTCCTCCGCTTCGCGCGCGAGGCCGAGGTCCGCCGCCGTCCCCGGGCCGAGGTCCTCCGCGCCCTGGCCGCGCTCGCGGGTGCGTACGTGCCCTCGCTCTACGACGTCGCCTACTCCGACACGCGCGACCCGCGCGGCGCGTGGGTGACGCGCTTCGAGCCGAAGGAGGGCGTCCCCGCCCGCGTCCACCGCGAGTACGTTCCGGACCTCCGGGGCGTCGCGACGTCCCGCGTGGTCGACTCGCCCGACGCGCAGTTCGGCGATCTCTTCCTCACGGAGGTGGCGCGCGGCTGCCTGTGGGGCTGCCGCTTCTGCGCCGCCGGCTTCGTGCAGCGGCCCTACCGAGAGGTGGACCTCGAGACGCTCCGCGCCGAGGTGAGGAAGGGGATCGAGAAGGGCCTCCGCGTCGGCCTCGTCGGCCCCGACACGAGCGACTACACCGGGCTCGATCCGCTCACCTGCTTCATCGGCGAGCAGGGCGGGACGTTCAGCCCGTCGTCCCTGCGCGTCGACGCCATCACGCCGGAGCTGTCCCGCCGCATGGCCGCCGGGGGCGAGCGCTCCATCACCATCGCGCCGGAGGCCGGCACCGAGCGGATGCGCCGGGTCGTGAACAAGGACTTCACGGACGACCGCATCGTGGAGGCGGCCGAGGCCGCGCTCGGCCAGGGCATGCAGCACGTGAAGATGTACTTCATGTGCGGTCTTCCCACCGAGACGGACGACGACGTCCTCGGGATGGCGCGCATCGCCGTCCGCATCCGCGAGGAGGTCATGCTCCCCTGGGCGAAGAGGCGCGGCCGCATGGGGCGCATCTCGCTCTCCGTGAATCCGTTCGTGCCGAAGCCGTGGACGCCGTTCCAGTGGGCGCCCATGCACGAGCGGCGTTGCCTCGAGGAGAAGCGGGCGCTCCTCGAGAAGGCGCTCCGGCCCAAGGGCATCGCCGTGGACTTCTTCAGCCCGCGCGAGGCCTGGTTCCAGACGCTCTTCTCGCGCGGCGACCGGCGCTGCGCCGACCTCCTCGAGATCGCCCACCGCGAGGCGGGCGGCGACGTCCGCAAGGCCCTCGCGCTCTGGCCGCACGATCCGGGCTTCTTCGTCCACCGCGAGGCGGGGCTCGACGAGGCGCTCCCCTGGGACTTCATCGACCAGGGGATCACGAAGCGGTTCCTCGCCCGCGAGTACCGCCGCGGCGTGGGATCGAAGCTCACGCCCAAGTGCGCGGTGGAGACGTGCCGGGCCTGTGGGCTCGACTGCGCGGATCACCCGGAGCTCGTCCCGGAGCGGTCCGCCTGAGGAAGACGAAAGGGCCGGCCCGGAGGCCGGCCCTTCGCGGAGGGCGGGAGTCCGCGCCCGGCTACAGGTTCGTGCCGGTGAGCGAGCGGATCCCCAGCGCCGTCTTTCCGGTTCCGAAGACGCTGTAGGGGGTCGACACGTTCCAGCGGACCACGTCAATGCCGGGGTCGGCGGTGGCGCCGCCCGTGATGATGACCGAGGCCCCGAGCCCGCACTGGAAGCCCAGGATGGAGGGCGTCATCACGCAAGGGTTCGCGGCGCCCGTCGCTCTGCACTGCGACGCGCAGGCGCCGGTCTGATCGCAGGGCCAGAACCGGTAGAAGAGCCCCAGGTCGTCCGCCACCGACCCGAGCCCCAGGTAGTTCGTCTTGATGGTTCCCACCGCGACGTCGACGCCGTACTTCGTCCCGGTGTCGAGCAGGTTCAGGTTCTCGTCGCTCGCGAAGACGAAGTAGGTCTGCGAGGTGGCGGGCACCGGGGGCGGGCCCGCCTGGGCCGCCAGCACCGCGAACGGCGCGGGATCGGGGGTCGGAGTGCACGCGCTGGCGAGCGTGTCCGACCATCGCGTCCCGAGGAAGTCCGTCCCCGACGGCATCCTCGCCGGGGTGCCGGTGTAGACGACCACGGTCTGCGTCCAGATCTTGGTGGCCGCGTCCCAGACGCCGTTCGGGCCGTCGTGCGCTCCGTTGCCGTTCACGTCGAGGAACCACTCGCCCGGATCCCACTGGCCGTTGTCGTTCTGATCGACGAACGGCTCGCCCAGGTCGACGAAGGGCTCGCCCAGGTCGTACACGCCGTTCCCGTTCGAGTCGAAGAAGGCCTCCTCGCCGTCTGCGATGGCGACGATGGTGACGAGGCCGTCGCGCGGGTTGTGGACCTGGACGCCGCAGGCGTCCGGGGCGCCGAGATCCGAGAACGGCTCCCCTGCGATGGGAGCGACGTCGAAGGGCAGGCCGGCGCCGAGCGTGTTGAAGATCTGCGCCGCGATGCCGAGGTCCGGCGCCGGGTTCGCGGGATCGTAGGCCGGCGTGGTCGTCACCTTCCCGACCGAGGCGGCCTCGGACATGAAGATGACCTGCGTCGCGGTGCCGAGCACGTTGTCGTAGCGATCCTTGAGCAGCGCCTCGCAGGTGAAGGGCGCGTCCACGAGCGAGACGGCGCAGTCGGTCTCGGCGAGCGCCGGGAGGTTGCGCGGGCTGCACACGACGGAGAAGTTCGCGGCGTTCGCCCTCGCGCCCACGACGGCCACGGTGGGCAGCGTGATGGTGCGGGTCACCCCGGAGACGGTCGCCGTCGCCGTGGTGACGAGCGTGCCCGCGATGGTGCCGGAGTAGAGGAAGCCGGTGGCGATGCCGACCGTGTCCGCCGGGCTCGTGCCGGAGGACGTCGCGCCCTGGAACGCCACGCAGCCCGGGTCCGTGGGGACGCAGGCGACGAGCGGCGCGCCCAGCGTCGAGCCGCCCAGGGGGCGGTGCTCGAACCGGACGGCGAGGCCGTCGGGGTAGGCCTGGCCGGTGTCGTCCTTCACGAGCACCGCGATGGAGCCGAACTCCTGGAAGCCGGAGCCCTTCGCGCCCTGCACGGGGAACTGCACCGGGGCCTCCGGGATCTGCAGCGCGCCGAGCGCGGGGAAGGTGACGGTGGCCGTGTCCGAGATCGCGGGCGTGACGCCCGAGAGGCTCGCGGTGAGGGTGGCGACGCCGGGCGTGTCGCTCGCCGTGAACGTGAAGGTGGCGATGCCGTCGGTGTTCGTCGTGCCCGTGGTGGCGAGGCCGAACGACCCCGAGGTCGTCGAGACGGTGACGCCCATGCCGCCGGCGGGCTGACCGCCGCTCGTCACCTTCACGGTCACGGCGGTCGTGGCCGTTCCGTTCGCCGGCATCCGCGTCCGCGCCGGCGTCACCTCCAGGCCGAGGCCGGAGACCGTGTCGACGCAGGAGCCGGACTTGCAGAGGAACGTCGGCGAGCCCGCCTTGCACTGCTGGTTGTCGCAGGCCGCGTCGCCGCAGTCGACGTCGCCGTTGCAGTCGTTGTCCTTGCCGTCGTTGCAGGTCGCCTCCGTCGTCTCCGTGGGCGTGCAGGCGATGGCGCCCACGCAGGTCGACGGCGAGGTGCCGGAGCACGTCCCCGTGCCGCCGCCCGCGGGCACGCAGGCGTGGGTGGGGCACGCCGCATCCGCCGTGCAGTCCGCGAGGCAGGCGCTGGCGAGCGTCCCGAAGGTGATCGTCGCCTGGGCCGAGGCGGTGCCGTCGATCGCCGTGACCGTGGCGACGCCCGCGCAGCTCGGGTCCGCCGACGCGTTGCAGGTGATGAGGGTCAGCGTCGCGGTCGGTCCCGTCACGGTGGCCGACCCGCCGCCGCCGCTGAACGTGCCGCGGTTCGTGGAGACGGAGACCGTGCCGCCCGAGTTGTCCGTCACCGTGAGCGTAATGGAGTTGGTCCCGTTCGCCACCACCGCCTTCTTCGAGGCGGTGATGCCCACGGAGACGATCGTCCCGCCGCCGGAGTCGCTCGACTTCTTGCAAGCGGCGAAGGAGGCGAGGATGGAGGCCGCAGCAGCGACCGTCCAGGCGTTCATCTTCATGTCGTTCCCTCCGGCCGAGCGGGCGAAGAACCGTCCGGGCGGGTCATCTTCACACGAGCGGGCGCGCGCCCTCAATGTCGGTGTTTCACTTCGAGCGTGGCGTCCCGCACGCCGGGGACAGCGAGCGGGCGGCCGCGGTATGTAGGTGCGGATGGCATGGGAAGAGCCGATGCGCGAGGCGCTGGCGCTGGCCCGCGAGGCGGGCGAGCGCGGCGAGGTGCCCGTCGGCGCCGTCGTCGTCCTCGACGGCCGCA
Organism: Anaeromyxobacter sp.; assembly: GCA_036523995.1. Classification (GTDB taxonomy): domain Bacteria; phylum Myxococcota; class Myxococcia; order Myxococcales; family Anaeromyxobacteraceae; genus Anaeromyxobacter. The sequence continues at coordinate 7,062 of DATDDC010000467.1, read as the reverse complement.
TCGTGGGACGCGGCGCCAACGCGCGCGAGTCGGCGCGCGATCCGACGGCGCACGCCGAGCTGCTCGCCATCCAGGACGCGGCTCGCACGCTCGGCCGCTGGCGGCTCTCCGGCGCGACCCTCGTCGTCACCCTCGAGCCCTGCGCCATGTGCGCCGGCGCCATGGTGCTCGCGCGCATCGACCGGCTCGTCCTCGGCGCGAGCGATCCGAAGTCCGGCGCCGCCGGATCGCTCATGGACCTCTCGGCGGACCCGCGCCTCAACCACCGCTTCCCCGTCGAGCGGGGCGTCCTCGCCGACGAGGCCGGCGAGCTCCTGCGCGCCTTCTTTCGCGCCCGCCGAGGGAACGGAAACCCAGGCTAGAGCCGGCTTCCCGCTTGGCACCGCCCGGCAGATCGGTTAAATCCGCCCGCGGAGAGCTGGCCGAGCTGGTCGAAGGCGCCTGACTCGAAATCAGGTGTACCGGGAACGGTACCGGGGGTTCGAATCCCTCGCTCTCCGCCACTTTGCGGAGAATGGGCTGCCGGCCAGCTCGAGCCAGGAGGAAGGCCGTCGGTAGGGCCCGGAAAGCGAGCGGCGAGGAAGCCGCCGGGTGGGTGGGCCCGGAAAAGCTGAGCGAGCGCAGGCCCAGCCGGATGAGGCTGGGCCGGAGCGAGCGGGGGGTTCGGGGGGGCGCGAGGTCCCCCTCGCCGAAGGCGAAGGGGGGACCGAGTGTCCCCCCGTATAGATTGGAGAGGTGACCGAGCGGCCGAAGGTGCACGACTGGAAATCGTGTGTACCGGGAACGGTACCGTGGGTTCAAATCCCACCCTCTCCGCCAGCATCCGGGGCCTCTCGCTCTTATAAGGAGGGGCTCGCAGCAGCCGGCAGATGGAGCCGGCCCAGAATCCTCGGGCGACGTGGGGGTTGCCGAACCCCGCCAGGCCCGGAAGGGAGCAACGGTAGGTGGTCCTCCGTGCGCCCGGGGATTGTGGGCCGGCTCGCTTGTCTGATACGCGAGGCACCCCGCGGCCATGAATTATCTCGTCCTCGCCCGCAAGTATCGCCCCCAGAGCTTCGGGGAGATGTCCGGCCAGGAGCACGTGGTCCGGACCATCTCGAACGCGCTCGAGAGGGGCCAGCTCGCTCACGCGTTCCTGTTCACCGGGCCGCGCGGCGTGGGCAAGACCACGACCGCCCGGCTCGTGGCGAAGGCGCTCAACTGCGAGAAGGGGCCCACCGCCCAGCCGTGCGGGGTCTGCACGCCGTGCGTGGAGATCGCCGAGGGGCGGGCCGTCGACGTCGTCGAGATCGACGCCGCCTCGAACAACGGCGTCGACAACGTGCGCGACATCGTCGAGGCGGTGAAGTACCGGCCGGCGCGCGATCGCTTCAAGGTCTTCGTGGTGGACGAGGTCCACATGCTGTCGCAGGGGGCGTTCAACGCGCTCCTCAAGACCCTGGAGGAGCCGCCCGGTCACGTGAAGTTCGTGCTCGCCACGACCGACGTGCACAAGGTGCCGGAGACCATCGTCTCGAGGTGCCAGCGGTTCGACTTCCGGCGCCTCACCCTGCCGCAGATCGCGGATCAGCTCGCCAAGGTGACGCGGGCCGAGGGGATGAAGCTGTCGCCCGCCGCGCTCGCGCTCGTGGCGCGCCAGGCCGAGGGCGGCATGCGCGACGCGCTCTCGCTCCTCGACCGGGTGCGCGCCGCCTGCGGCGAGGCGCCGTCCGACGCCGACGTGGCCGAGGCCCTCGGCGCGGTGGACGCCGCGGCCGTCTCGCGCATCGCGGCCGCGCTCGTGTCGCGGGACGGCGCGGCCGTCCTCCGCGAGATCGAGGCGCTGTACGCCCGCGGCCTCGAGATGAAGCGCGTCGCCGAGGAGATCGTGCGACACCTGCGGAACGTGGTGGTCGCGAAGCTCGTGCCCGCCGCCGCGCTCGACCTGCCCGACGCGGAGATCGCGGAGGTGCGCGCGCAGGCCGAGGGCGCCGACGCGGCCCAGCTCACGCGGCTCTTCGATCTGGCGCAGGAGGCCGTCGTGGACGTGAAGGCCTCCGAGCAGCCCCGCTTCGCGCTCGAGGTGGCCCTGCTCGAGGGCGTGTTCCTCGCGCCCGGGGCGGAGGTGTCGGAGCTCATCGGGCGGCTCGAGGCGCTCGCCAGGGGAGCGCCGGTGTCCGCGCCGACGGCGCGGACGGCGTCGGCCGCGGCCTCGACGCCGAGCCGGAGCGCGCCGCCGGCCTCGACCCCGACCCGGACCTCGACGCCGACCTCGGTCCCGACCTCGACCTCGACCGGGACCCCGCCACCGACCTCGACGCCCCCCGCGACCCCCACGCCGGGCCTCGGGCCGGACGATGCGCGGACGGAGGCGTGGCGCGCCGCGGTCGACGCCGTGGAGAAGGTGGAGCCGCGCGCCGCCCCGGCCCTGAAGGAGGCGCTGCTCCTCGGGATGTCCGAGGGCGAGGTCGCCATCCAGCTCCCCGAGGGAATGTTCGCGACGACGCTGGAGAGGCGCCGCGCCGAGATCGAGGCGGTGTTCGCGTCGCACTTCGGCCGTCCCACGCGCCTCGTCGTGAAGACCGGCCCCGCGGAAACGCCGCAGGCCGGGGCGGCGCCCGCCGCCGCGCCCGCGACGGCCGCGCCCTCCCTCGCCCAGGTCGAGGCCGCCGAGAAGAACGCGCGCTCCGCCCGCGTGCGCGAGACGGCCAAGACGCACCCCAACATCCGCGAGGCCGCGAAGATCCTGGACGGCGGGATCAAGGACGTCGAGGAGCTCTGATGGACATCCAGTATCTAATGCGCCAGGCCAAGAAGCTCGAGAAGGCCATGGCCCAGGCGAAGGAGAAGCTCGGGGAGCTCTCCGTCGAGGCGGAGTCGGGGGGCGGGCTCGTGAAGGTGCAGATGAACGGGAAGTGCGAGGTGACCCGGCTCGCCATCGATCCCAAGGCCCTGGAGCCGTTCGGCTCCGCCGAACGGCGGGCGGAGGCGCAGCCGCAGCACCCGCTGGAGCCGTTCGGCTCCGCCGAACGGCGGGCGGAGGCGCAGCCGCAGCACCCGATCGACCCGAACGACAAGGCCATGCTCGAGGACCTCGTCACCGCCGCAGTGAACGCCGCCGTCGAGAAGGCGCGCGCCGCCGCCGACGCGCACATGGCGAGCGCCACGGGCGGCATCAAGATGCCGGGGATCGGATAGGTGGCGATGGCGGTCGCGGATCCCATCGCACGGCTCGTGAAGGAGCTGGCGAAGCTCCCCGGCATCGGCGAGAAGACCGCGCAGCGCCTCGCCTTCCACATCCTCGAGGCCGGCCCGTCGTACGCGGGCGACCTCGCCGCCGCCATCGCGGGCGTGGTGCGCGACGTCCGGCTCTGCACCTCGTGCCAGACCCTCACCGACGAGGATCCGTGCCGCATCTGCAGGGACGAGAAGCGCGACGCCAGGTTCCTCTGCGTCGTGGAGGGCGTCCCCGATCTGCTCGCCATCGAGCGCACGCACGAGTTCAAGGGCCGCTACCACGTGCTGCACGGCGCGCTCTCTCCGCTCGACGGCGTCGGGCCGGGCGACCTCAAGATCCGCGAGCTGCTCGTGCGCCTCGAGCGCGAGCCCGCGGACGAGGTGGTGATCGCCACCAACCCCGACGTGGAGGGCGAGGCGACCGCGCTCTACCTCACGAAGCTGCTCAAGCCCATCGGCATCAAGGTGACCCGCATCGCCCAAGGCGTTCCCATGGGCGGCGATCTCGAATACGCTGACCAGGTCACGCTGGCGCGGGCCCTCGCCGGCCGACGGGAGCTATGATCCGCGACCTGCGGGCGCCGGGGATCTTCCTGGCCGCCATCCTTTGCGCCCTCGGCTGCGCTTCCCACCGCTACGAGCGGCTCGCCGGTCCGGACGGAAGCGCCGCCTTCGGGCTCCCCTTCGGACAGGACCGGGCGGCCGCGGAGCGGACGCTCCGCGACGCCGGCATCCCGCTCCGGCCGGTCTCGGACGACCCCGACGCGCTCCTCGCGGATCGCTGTCCCTCGGCCCCCGCGGCGGCCCCCTGCCGGCTCCTCTTCGGGCCGCAGGGGCTCTACGCGGCGCAGATCGAGGTTCCCGCCGCGGATGCGGGCGCGCTCGTCTCCGCGGTGGAACGGGCGCTCGGGCGCGCGGACGCGCCGGAGCAGGCGCCTCGCGCGGCGGACGGCGGGCCGTCGCTCCTCGCGGCCTGGCACCGCCCGGGCTGGACGTGGACGGTCGCGAGGATCGCCGCTCTGGCGGCGCTGCGTGTGGAGAACGATCCGGTGGCGCCGCCCGTCGTCGCGGGCGTGCCCCTGGGCCGGCTGCGCGAGGACGTGGAGAGCGCCCTCGAGCGGCAGGGCGCCACGCTCGCCCAGCGCGACGCCTCGGCGACGACCTACGTCGGCTGCCCGCACGGCGCGGGCGACGCGCTCTCGTGCATCGTGCTCTTCCGCGCGGGCCGGGCGGCGGCGGTGACCGAGGTCCACCCCGCCGCGGGCGACGACGAGGCGGTCCTCGGCGCGTGGCGGCTCCTGGCGAGGCGCTTCGAGAAGGACATCGGCCGGCCCCCGCAGACGGCGTGCCCGGAGTCCGGTCCGGACCGGGTGGGCGGCGACTGCACCGCCACCTGGGCCTCGGATCGCCTGGTCGTGGTCGTGGGGGCGCACCGCAACGCCGGGGCGAGCCACCGCGGTGCGATATCGGTGTACACGGCGTTTACCTACCCCCCGCTCGCGGTGAGGGGCGGCGAGGATGACGCGGGCGACGCTCGATGATCGCGAGAGTTGCCACGGCTCCAGGATTGAAAGCGGAGCGGTTCCCTGGTATTCGGCGATGACTCGGATCCTCGCGGAGAGCTGAGATCCCATGAATTCCGGCTTGGTGATGTACGAGGAGGAGTTCCGGCTCATCGCCGGGATCTGCGACCGGCTCACGCGCGACGCGAACGCCAAGGTCGTCTTCCTCGTCGACAAGAACGGGCAGCTCATCGCCTCGAGCGGCCAGGCGCAGAACCTCGACACGACCTCCCTGGCCTCGCTCACCGCCGGCAACGTCGCGGCCATGGGCGGGCTCGCCAAGCTCATCGGCGAGAAGGAGTTCCCCAACCAGTTTCACGAGGGAGAGCGCGAATCGCTGCACATGAGCATCGTGGGCGGCCGGGTGGTCCTGGTCGTCATCTTCGATGCCAAGAGCTCGCTGGGCCTGGTTCGCCTGCGGGTGAAGAAAGCCGGGGAGGAGCTCGCCAAGGTGTTCGACGTCCTCGCCAAGAAGCAGGCGGCGCCGGGCGCCGCGAGCCCGTTCGCAGAGATCACCGACGACGACATCGACAACCTGTTCAGCGAGTGATCCCCCGGACAGATGAGCTTCATCAACTACAGCTCGCGCGAGATCAACTGCAAGATCGTCTATTACGGCCCGGGCCTCTGCGGGAAGACGACGAACCTCCAGTACGTCTACGCGAAGACGAACCCCGAGGCGAAGGGCAAGATGATCAGCCTCGCCACGGAGACGGAGCGCACGCTCTTCTTCGACTTCCTCCCGCTCTCCCTGGGCGAGATCCGCGGCTTCAAGACCCGCTTCCACCTCTACACGGTGCCGGGCCAGGTCTTCTACGACGCCTCGCGGAAGCTCATCCTGAAGGGCGTCGACGGCGTGGTGTTCGTGGCCGACTCGCAGATCGAGCGCATGGAGGCGAACCTCGAGTCGGCGGAGAACCTGCGCGTGAACCTGGGCGAGCAGGGCTACCAGCTCGAGAGGATCCCGTACGTCGTCCAGTACAACAAGCGCGACCTGCCGAACATCGCCACCGTCGAGGAGCTGCACCGCCTCATCAACCCGCGCAACGCCCCCGAGTACCAGGCGGTGGCGCCGACGGGCGTGGGCGTGTTCGACACGCTCAAGGCGGTCGCCAAGCTCGTCCTCACCGAGCTGAAGAAGGGCGGCTAGCGCGGCTCCGGCCGCCGGGCCGCCGCGACCGCGGCGCGAGCCCGCGTCGCGTGTGCGGCTGCCCACATTGGCGCCTCCAACCTTCGCGCCATGGGCGCAGCGCGGGGTCCAATGCGTTCGCTCCGTGTGCTATAGATTTCGGACTTGCCCGTTGATTCGCGGGGCTTTTTCCCGGAAGCGAGGGTGACACGTGGTGCGCTACCTCCGGTTGGCAGCTCTCCTCTGCGCGGCAGTACCAGGGCTCACGCTCGCCCAGGCCCCGGCTCCCGCCGCGCCGAAGGACGCGGGCAAGCCCGCCATGGGCGCGGAGGAGCAGAACGAGCTCAAGGTCCGCACCCTCGAGGAGCGGGTCTCCGATCTCAAGGAGAAGATCTTCCGCACCAAGGCCCGGCTGATGAACCTCCAGGAGATGGTGATCGGAGGAGACATCACCACGGGCTCCAAGGCGGTGCTCGTCCACAAGAACGAGATGGGCTCGTCCTTCTACCTCGAGTCCGTCGCCTACGCGCTCGACGGCGCGCCCATCTACACGAAGGTGGACGTGGACGGCGACCTCGAGAAGCGGCACGAGTTCGAGATCTTCAACGGCCGCATCGTGCCGGGCAACCACCAGATCTCGGTCCAGCTCACCTACCGCGGCCACGGCTACGGCCTCTTCAGCTATCTCGAGGGCTACAAGTTCAAGGTGCAGTCGTCCTACACGTTCAACTCCGAGCCGGGGAAGGTGAGCACCATCAAGGTGGTCGGCTTCGAGAAGGGCGGGCTCACGGCCGAGCTCAAGGATCGGCCCGCGGTTCGCTACGACGTGGACGTGCAGCGTGAGGAGATCACGCGGAAGGGGAGCACCCCGGCCGCGGCCGAAGGCACGCGGTGATCCTTCGCGGGACACGCCTCGCCGCGGCCGCTCTCGCGACCGCCGCGTTCGCGCCTCGCCTCGCCGCCGCCGGCACCCTGGCGGAGGCGGAGGACGGCGTGTCGGCCGCGGAGCGGCGGCTCTCGGACGTCGAGCGGCTCGGCCGCGCTCCCGAGGAGACACCCGGCGCGCGCGCCCTGCGCAAGTTCGAGGTGGGCGAGGCCCAGTACCTGCTCGAGGACTGGATGCACGCGGCGGTGCTCCTCTCCGACGCCGTGGAC
>DATDDC010000466.1:0-2329 GCA_036523995.1 Anaeromyxobacter sp. | reverse complement strand
CGGCGGCGAGCCGACGCTGCACAAGGACGTGGTCGCCATCGTGCGCGACGCCGCCTCGACGCCGGGCATCGAGGACGTCGCCATCACCACGAACGGCCACCGGCTCGACGAGCTCGTCGAGCCGTTCCTCGAGGCGGGCCTGGGCTCCCTCAACGTCTCGCTCGACACGCTCGTGCCGGAGAAGCTGCCGGGCGTCTCCGGCCGCGGCGCGCGCCTCGACCGGATCCTCTCGGGCATCGACGCGGCGGCGGGGAAGTTCCGCTCGCTCAAGGTGAACACCGTCGTGATGAAGGGCGTGAACGAGGACGAGATCCCGGACCTCGTCCGCTACGCCTGGGATCGCGGCGCGCTCCCGCGCTTCATCGAGCAGATGCCCTTCGGCGGCGCGACCGACGTCGTCCCGCTCGCCGAGGTGCGCGAGCGGCTCGCCGCGGCGGGGTTCACGCTCCGTCCCGATGGGTTCAGGGGATGGGGGCCGGCGCGGCACTGGCGGGCCCGCGAGCCCTCGGGGCGCGAGGGGCTCGTGGGCCTCATCGGCGCCATGAGCGAGAACTTCTGCCAGGACTGCAACCGCGCCCGGGTGACCGCCGACGGCGGCTTCCAGGCATGCCTGGGCGGCCACGATCGCGTGCCGCTCCGGGAGATGATGCGCGCCGGCGAGAGCGACGAGATCATCGCCGACGCGGTGCGAGGGGGGCTCGGCCGCAAGGCGCCGCGCCACCACATGGACGATCCCGGCGGCGGGCTGGTGCTGCTCGCCATGCGCGGGATCGGGGGATGAACCTTCGGCAAGGGGGCCGAGCCGGTGCGACGCCCGGGGCCTGATGCCTGAGCCCCGAGGCGCGGAGGGTGGGGGAGGTCATGACGAACCGCTGGGTGATCGCGGCGGGCGGAACGGTGGCGATGATCTGCCTCGGGACCGTCTACTCCTGGAGCCTCTTCACGCAGCCGCTCATGGCGGCCTTCGGCTGGTCGAACACCACGACCACGTGGACGTTCGCGCTCGCCATCTTCTTCCTCGGCGTCGGCGCGATCATCGGCGGGCGCTGGCAGGACCGGCGCGGCCCGCGTCCGGTGGCCATCACCGGCGTCGTCCTGTGGGGCGTCGCCAACGTGCTCGCCGGACTCGGTACGCGGAGCCTGGGCGCGCCGTGGATCTACGTCACCTACGGCGTCCTGGGCGGCCTCGGGCTCGGCATCGGCTACGTCACGCCGGTGGCGGCGGTGACGAAGTGGTTCCCCGACCGGCGCGGCTTCGGGAGCGGCATGGTGGTGATGGGCTTCGGCCTCGGCGCGTTCATCTACAACAACGTGCTCAAGGCCATCCCGGCGTTCTCGGCCGCGGCGAGCGAGGCGGGCAAGGTGATCGCCGCCCGCGCGCAGGGCGGCGCCGGCACGCTCTCTCCCGACGCGACCGGCACCCTCATGTCCACCTTCGTCTGGTCGGGCGTCCTCTTCGCGGTCGTGGGCGGCCTCTGCGCGTCGTTCCTGAAGGACCCGCGGCCCGAGGACCTCCCCGAGAGCGCCCGCGCCGCGCTGGCGCGCTCGGCGCCGCAGCCCGGAACGGCTGCGGCCCGGACCACCGACTACCCGCCCTCGCAGGCGCTGCGCACGCCGCAGTTCTGGGCGCTCTGGGCGATGCTGTTCCTGAACGTGACGGCCGGCATCCTCTTCATCTCGAACGCGGTGCCCATCATGCGCGAGCTCACCGGCGCCGCGCCGGCCACGGCCCTCGCGGTGTACGGGTTCATCGCGCTCTTCAACGGGCTCGGGCGCTTCTTCTGGGGCGCGGTGTCGGACCGGATCGGGCGGAACCTCGCCTACCTCCTCATCTACGGCACCCAGGTCGTGATCTTCTTCGTGGTGGGAGGGGTCCACTCCCTGCCCGCCGTCGCCTTCCTCTTCGCCCTCGTGCTCCTCGACTACGGCGGCGGCTTCGGCACCATGCCCTCGTTCACGGCCGACTACTTCGGGACGAAGTACATGGGCGTGAACTACGGGTGGATCCTGCTGGCGTGGGGCGTGGGCGGCATCGTGGGGCCCATCTTCGTCGCCATCGTGAAGGACCGGACCGGCAGCTTCTCGGGCGCGCTCCCCGTCATCGCCATCGTGCTCCTCGCCGCGATGATCCTTCCCCTCGTCGTGCGCAGGCCGGGCGAGCGGCGCGAGGGACCGTTCTACCGGGGGCTCCTCCCCGGGCGGGCGCGGGCGGGAGCGTAGGGCGGGCCGGCGCGCCCGGGCCGGCGCCGGGGCGCGGCGGGATCACGCCCGCTCTCGCGCGCACGCCACGAAGGCCGCCGCCGCGTGCGACAGCTCCACGGCGGTGCGG
>DATDDC010000465.1:0-6929 GCA_036523995.1 Anaeromyxobacter sp. | reverse complement strand
CCGCCCGCACCTTCTCGGCGGCGGCGCGCTCCGTCTCGAAGCGCGCCCGGAGCGCGGCGAGCCGGTCCTTGGCCGCGGAGATGGCGCCCTCGATCTTGGCCACGGCGCCCTCCGCCTCGGCGCGCTCGGCGCCGGTCGAGGGATGGCCCTCCGCCACGTCGCGCCGCGTGGCCTCCAGCTCACGCTCCAGCCCGGCGATCTCGAGCTCGAGGGCCACCACCGCCTCGGGCTTCGAGGCGAGGGCCGTCTTCACGCGCGCGGAGGCCGTGTCGAGGAGGTCCACCGCCTTGTCGGGGAGCTGGCGACCCGACAGGTATCGGCTCGAGAGCTGGACCGCCGCCAGCACGGCGTCGTCGCGGATGGTCACGCCGTGGGCGGCCTCGTACAGGGGCCGGAGCCCGCGCAGCATGAGGACGGCGTCCCCCTCGCCCGGCTCGTCCAGCTTCACGGGCTGGAAGCGCCGCTCCAGCGCCGCGTCCTTCTCGAAGTACTTCTTGTACTCGGACCAGGTGGTGGCGGCGATGGTGCGCAGCTCGCCGCGCGCCAGCGCCGGCTTGAGCAGGTTCGCGGCGTCGGAGCCGCCCGCCGACCCGCCCGCCCCGATGAGCGTGTGCGCCTCGTCGATGAAGAGGATGATGGGCTTGGGCGAGGCCTTCACCTCCGAGATGACGGCCTTGAGGCGGTTCTCGAACTCGCCGCGCACGCCCGCCCCGGCCTGGAGGAGCCCGAGGTCGAGCCCGAGCAGGTCCACGTTCGCGAGCGACTCGGGGACGTCCTTCTCGGCGATGGCGCGGGCCAGGCCCTCGACGAGCGCCGTCTTCCCCACGCCCGGCTCGCCCACGATGATGGGGTTGTTCTTCCGGCGCCGCGCCAGGATGTCGACCATCTGCCGGATCTCGCGGTGGCGCCCGAAGATGGGGTCGATCTTCCCCTCCCGCGCGCGCAGGGTGAAGTTCTGGCAGAAGCGGGCGAGCGCCTCGCCGCCCGCCGCGGCCGGCGCTCCCGGCCCTGCGCCCGGCGCGGCCGTGGGCGCCGCCTCGATGCTCTCCGGCGAGGGGGCCAGCACCACGTCGAGGTCCCGCTTCACCTCCGCGAGCGGGAAGGCCTCGAGCTCCGAACACGGATCGCCGGTGTAGCGGTCGGGGCGGGCCAGGAGCTGGAGGAGGAGGTGCCCGGTCCGGAGCGAGCTCGCGCCGAGCTCCACCGAGGCGAGCAGCCACGCGTCCTCGATCCAGTTGAAGACGTTCTCCGAGATGACCGGCCGCCCGGGGTTGCCCGTCTTCATGCGCTGCAGCTCGCGCTCCACGCGCGCGGCGAGCTTCTTGCGGTCGACGTTCCAGTTGTGGAAGAGGCGGGCCACGTCCCCCTCGTCCGGCTCGAGGAGCTGGACGAGCAGGTGCTCCACCGTGATCTCGTGCGCCTCCGCTCCAGCGGCGCGGCCGACGGCGGCCTCGAGCGCGCGGGTCGCGGTGTGGGTGAGCTTCCGGACGAGCGACTTCGGTGCGACGCGCATCGGTTGCCTCCTCGGCGGCGAGCCTCACGGCGGGATGTCCACGCGCAGGCGCGTCTCGCGCACCTGCCCCCCGAGCCACGAATCGCGGCCCAGGCGCGCGGAACCGAGCTCGAGGTGCGGCGCCGCATCGGGCGTGAGCCACAGCACGAGCTCGAAGTCGAGGGTGGCGGCGCAGAGCTCGGCCACCGCGTCGGCGACGCGCCGCAGCAGCTTCCCGTCGCCGCGCAGCTTCACGAGCGCGTCGCGCCCGAGCGGCCCCACCACCAGCCGGAACTTCGAGGAGCGGTCGAGGATGCGGCTTCCGACGAGGAGGTCCCGGCCCAGCGCGGAGCGCGCCCGCCCCAGGCGGTTCTGGTCGTCCGGATCGATGGGCACCCACGCGCCCACGAAGGGCTCGACGGCGACCCCGACCTCGCCGAGGGATTCGGCGAGCACGTCGGCGATGGCCGCCTCCACGGCGCCGGGCGTCACGTTCCGCTGCGCGAAGATGGGCGACCAGCGCAGGACCCGCCACGGCTCGACGCGCGGGGGCCGGTCGCGCCCGAGCAGCGCCAGGACGCGGCGCGACCAGGCGTCGCTCTGGTCCGAGCGGTAGCCGCTGGCGAAGTCGGAGCGCGCCCGCGCCCGGTAGAAGAGCGACACGAAGCGGTGGTGGAAGATGTCGAGGAAGTCGCGCCGGTACGGCGCCTCCTCGTCCTCCTGCGCCACCTCCTCGGCGAGGTAGGGCGGCAGGGGGCTCACCGCCCCGGTGAGCCCGAGGAAGGCCGTGGTGATCTCGACGATGGGCCTGTCGCGGTTCACGTCGCGGACGCGGATGCCGCTCACCTCCGCGGCGCGGAAGGCGAGCTGCTTGTCGTGCCGGAGCTGGATGCGCTCCTCGTCGAGGTTCGCCGCGGTGCCGATGGCGGCGTCGCCCCCGAGCAGCCGCTCCAGCACGACGAGGAGCGGGTAGGCCCCGCGCCGCCGGGCGGCCTCGAGGTGGCGCACCACCTCGTCGAGCGGGACCTCGCCGGCGTCGAGGCCGAGCGACGCGACGTCGTCGCGCCCCAGCGGCTGCGGGCCCGCCGGGGGCATCAGAGGACCGGCCTTCCGCCGCTCCGCGGGGTGAAGGCGTACTCCCGCTGCGAGGGCGCGAGCTTCACGTGCAGCTCGCTGAACGAGTTGATGGGGACCTGGGCGCCGAGCATCTCGTCGAGCGCGCACGCGAACAGGAACGCGTCCCCCAGGCCGGCGAAGTGGTCCTCGTCGAGGAGGATGGCCACGCGGCTGCCCCGCACCGGCGCGCCCTCCACCACGCGGCGCGCCGCGGCGGCCCCGAGCTCGCGGATGCCCTCGATGCGGAGCCGGTTGGCCCGGCCCGACTGCTGATCGACGAGGCCCTGGAAGTTGTACAGCTCGAGCAGCTCGCGGAGCGCGTCGGGGCCGTCGAGCGGAGCGCGGTTCGCGGCGAGGTGCGCCACGAGGCGCCAGTGCAGCTCGGTCCCGAGCGGCGGGCGGATGGGCTTCGTCACCTGGGTGATGTTCCGGAACTTCGCCAGCGTGGGCGAGGCGGGCGTGGGCTGGCTCACCTCGCCGAGCTTGAGCTGCGCCGGCAGCGAGCGGTTCGTGGCGACGACGTCGAGCGACAGGACCTCGGGCCCCGGGCCGATGCCCGCGTCGATGGGCCGGCTCACCGAGATCCACGTGTCGAGCCCGTCGTCCACCGGCGAGAGCGAGCGGCGCAGCCGGTAGTAGCGGGCGCTCTTGCCCAGGGTGCCGTGCGCGAAGCTCGTGAACGCGTGGTAGGGGTAGCGCTCGCCCGTCTCGGGCACCCCCACGGCGGACTCCACCGAGTGGATCTCCATGTGGCCGGGGGCGAGGTCCGCCGCGCGCAGGAGGTGCTCCTCGCCGATGGACTCGACCCTGACGGGATCGGCCGTGGTCCTGAACAGGTTCACGGCGGGGATGCAGTTCACGTGCAGCGCGTCCTTCGACACGCGCGCCGGCAGCTCGGGCGGGCGCTCCGCGCGAAACAGGATCTCGAGGCGCTCGTCGGCGACGCTCGCGGCGGCCTGGAGGTCCCGCACCTCGAAGAACAGGAACTTCTGCGGCAGCGCGAAGAGCTCCTGGAGCGTGCGGTAGCCGCCCGGCGCGAAGCGCGGCCAGGGGAGGAGCCCGAAGGAGGGCTCGAACCCCACGGTGCGCACCGAGGCCGCCGGGAGCCTCACGGTCCCCTTCGCGCTCCGCACCTCCACCTCCTTCAGGTGGCGCGCCATCCACAGGAGCAGCGTCGAGGCGAAGGGCAGCTCGCCCTGGATGAAGAAGCGGATGCCGTCGGGCTGGAGCACGGCGGGCAGCGCCTGCGCCGAGGCGTGGAGCTGGACGCGGAGCGCGGGGGTGGCCCCGATGGCCTGGTCGAGCGCCACGTCCTGCACGGACACGGGGAGGAGATCGAGGTCGGAGGTGGTGCGGAACCGGCAGCTCGTCCCCTCCACGGGCGCCGAGGCGATCTCGGTGCCGGCCGGCACGCGCAGCCGCGCCCGCAGCGCGCCGGGCACCGGGGTGAACTCGACGATGGTGGCGGCGGGCACCGAGCGGAGGTAGTGCGGCAGGAGCAGCTCGGCGAGGTCGTGGACCATCTCCGGGATGGAGTCCTCGATGCGCTCGCGCACCCGCGCGGCGAGGAAGGCGCAGCCCTCGAGCAGCCGCTCCACGTCGGGATCGCTCCCGCGCTCGGCGAGGAGGCCGGCGGTGGTGGGGTTGGCCTCGGCGTAGGCCTTCCCCATGGCGCGGAGGAAGGCGAGCTCTCCCTGGTAGAGTCGGCTGAACATGGCTCAGGTCACCCGGCGACGTCGACGCGCCCGCCGGGCTTCACGGTGGTGGCGAACCGCAGGGTGCGCGCCGCCTTGCCCTCGGCGACCTGCGCGGTGATCTCGAAGCGCAGCGTGAGCGGGTTCTCGTCGGGCACGTGCCGGACGGCGAGGTTCTTGAGGCGCGGCTCGTACTGCAGGACGGTCGTGCGGATCGACTTCGCGAGCTGCTGGATGCCGCCCGGGAAGTCGTGCACGACGTCGGCGAAGTCGAGGATGCCGAAGTCCGGCGCGGTCACGCAGTCGCCCTTGCGCGTGTTGAGCAGCGCGCGCAGGTTCGCCGCGATCGACTCCACGGAGTCGATCGGCCGGGTGTCGCGCGCCCCGATGCGGGAGAGGAGCGCCCTGCCGCCCATGGATGGACCGTCCGATCGTTCTCGCCACGGGGCGCCGGGGCCCGCCAACGGGCCCCGGCCGCCGGCGAGACTACTTGTTGCCCTTCCAGGTGTCCTCGTGCGTCACGCCGCCGTTCGTGTACGTCCAGCTGATGTCCTGGAACACGAACGTGACCTCCTCGAGCGGCGGGTTGTTGACGAGCACCGGGTCGAGCGTGTTGTTCACGAGCCCCTTCACCGAGGCGACGTTGCCGTGCTTGATCACCACCGTGAAGAACTGCTCGGTGGTGCCGTCTCCGGTCGGGTTCGGCCGGAAGAACTTGAAGGTCCCCTCGATCGTCTCGTTGTTCGTGAGGGCCTTCATGATGAGGGGCGACGCCTTGTCGATCCGCTTCACGATCCTGAGCGGGTCGTACTGACGCCGGCCCGTCATCATGCCCGTCCCGGCCTCGCGCGCGGTCTTCACGCTCTGCTCGTAGCCCACGCACTCGATGGAGTCCTTGCGCCCCAGGCTCTCCTGCGTGTTCTCCCCCTTGATGTCCTTCCCGTTCGCCTTGAGATACAGAGCCACCGTCTCTGCCATGATCGTCCTCCGTGCCGCGACCTCGCGCGTCCGCCGCGCGTGCGTTCAGGGCCCCACCTGGCCCTCATTCCTTGTCGAGCTTGCCCACGAGCGAGAGCGTGAACGACGCGCCCATGTACTTGAAGTGCGGGCGCACCTTGAGGCTGCAGCGGTACCAGCCCGGCTGCCCCTCCACGTCCTCCACCGTCACCTGCGCCTGGCGCAGCGGCCGCGACGAGCGCACCGACGGCGCAGGGTCCTCCATGTCCGCCACGTACTGGCTGATCCAGTGGTTCAGCTCGCGCTCCAGCGTGCCGCGCTCCTTCCACGATCCGATCTGCTCGCGCTGGAGCACCTTGATGTAGTGGGCGAGCCTCGTCATGATGAACATGTACGGGAGCTGCGTGCCGAGGCGGTAGTTCGTCTCCGCGGCCTTCCCGTCGGCGGTGTTCCCGAAGAACTTGGGCCGCTGCACCGAGTTCGCCGAGAAGAAGCACGCGTTGTCCGCGTCCTTCCGGTAGACGAGGGAGATGAAGCCCTCCTCAGAGAGCTCGTACTCGCGGCGCTCGGTGATGAGGATCTCGGTGGGCACCTTGTTCTGGAGCTCGCCCATCGACTCGAAGGTGTGGATGGGGAGGTTGTCCACGGTGCCGCCCGCCTGCGGGCCGATGATGTTGGGCGCCCAGCGGAACTTCGCGAACGACTCGGCGATGCGCGTGACGAGGGCGTTCGAGGCGTAGCCCCACAGGTAGCGCTCGTGCTTGCCGACGACGTCCTCCTCGAAGTTGAAGGCCTTCACCGGCACGGTCTTCTCGCCGTAGGGCACGCGCAGGAGGTAGCGCGGCATGCACAGGCCGACGTAGCGCGCGTCCTCGCTGTCGCGGAACCCGTTCCAGCGGGCGTACTGGGGGCCCTCGAAGATGGACTTGAGGTCCTTCAGCGTGGGGAGGCTGTTGAAGCTCTCGTCGCCGAAGAACTTGGGGCTGGCGTTGGCGAGGACGGGCACGTGCGACATCGCCGCCACCGACGCCAGCTTCCGCAGCATCTCCACGTCCTGCGGCCCGGCCCCGAAGGCGTAGTTCATGTTCATGACGCCGTAGGGCTTGCCGCCGAAGACGCCGTACTCGTTCGAGTAGACGAGCCGGTAGAACCCGGACTTGGTGAGGTCGGGCGAGTCCTCCAGGTCGGACTGGAGCGTGTCCTTGTCGACGGAGAGCAGGTCGACCTTGATGTTCTCGCGGAAGTCCACGCGCTCGATGACGAAGCGGAGCGAGCGCCAGGCCGACTCGAGCTTCTGCACGTCGGGGTGGTGCAGGATCTCGTTCGTCTGCGCGCTGAGCTTCTTGTCGAGCTCGGCGATCATAGCGTCCACCGCGGAGCGCTCGACCTTCTCGGCGGCCTTGTTGGGAGCGAGCATCTCGGCGATGAACGCCGCGACGCCCTTCCTCGCGATCTCGTAGCCCTCGTCGCTCGGCTTGATGCGGGTCTCGGTGAGGAGCTGGTCGAGGAGGGAACCCTCCGCCGCCGCCGCGCCGCCCTGCTGCTCGGACTTGGTCTCTGCCATGACGTCCTCCTGTGCGGGGGGCGGGCTACTTCAGCCCGAGCTCCTGCATGAGCTGCTGGCGCGCCTTGTCGTCGCCGAGCAGGGACTGGATCTTCTTGCGGAAGGC
>DATDDC010000464.1:0-8178 GCA_036523995.1 Anaeromyxobacter sp. | reverse complement strand
AGGAGATCCTGCCGGAGGTGAGAGAGGTGCTCGCCATGGGGGGCGGGCGGATCGTGGAGCGAAGGGCGTGGGGGAGCGGAGGCGGGGGAAGAGCCGACGGCGACGCCGACCGCGGCCGCCGCGCTGACCGCGACCTCGACCCCGACCCCGACCCCGACCCCGACCCCGAGCGCGACCTCGATCCCGACGTCGATCTCGACCCCGACCTCAGCCCCGCCTCACGCCGCCGCTGCGCCCCGCGGTGGCCGGTGCCTGGGCCTCCGCCGCTCGCCCTCGGAGCAGCGAAGCTGCAGCTCGACCATGCGCCGGAACGCCTGCACCATCGGGGCGAAGCGGGCGGGATCGCGCTCGAGCGCGCCGAGGGCGTGGGCCACGGCCTCGATGGTCGAGAGGTGCCCCGCCTCGGGCTCGCGGCGAAGCGCTCCGTAGCCGCTCTCGTGCCCGGGCGCGAGGGTCAGGCGCGGCAGCGCGGCGAGCGCCGGGTTCGCGAGGAGCATCTTCTCGGCCTGGAGCCACGTGCCGTCGATCACCACCAGCACCTCGGGCGAGCGCGGCGCCGCGTCCGCCGGGATCGCGCCGGGGCCGGGGAAGAGGAGCGCCGCGCCGGGGGCGGCCGCGAGCTCGCGGACGCGCGGGTGGGCCTCGAACCGGACGCCGCGGTGCAGCTCGCAGCTCTCCAGGGCGACGCGGGTGAGCCAGGCCGAGCAGATGGCGAGGCGCGCCTCCCGGGGATGCTGGAGGAGGACGACCCGCGTCCGGGAAGGGATGGGTCCGAGCCCGGCGCAGACGCAGAAGCTCTCGGGCCGCAGGCAGCGGCGGCAGGTGGCGCGCATCGGCCCGCAGGAGACCATGGAAGCCTGCGCCGGTCGAGGAGCGCCCCGGCTCGGACCGCGCCTCCGGGGCGCCGCCCCGCTAGCATGCACCCACCTCGGAGGAACGACATGCCCGCCTTCGCTCGCAGCGCCGCCGCAGCGCTCGCCGCCGCCGCGCTCCTCGCGTCCCGCTCCGCCGCCGCGAGCGCGGCTCCGAGCCCGCGCGTCGCCGCCCTCGTCGCGGCGATCGACCCGGAGCGCCTCCACGCCACGGTCGCGAAGCTCGTCTCCTTCGGGACGCGCCACACGCTCTCCGACGCGCGCAGCCCCACGCGCGGCGTCGGCGCGGCGAGGACGTGGCTCGCGTCGGAGTTCGCCGCCCTCGCGAAGGAGAAGGGCTCGCGCCTGCAGCCCTTCGAGGACCGCTTCACCGCCGAGCCGGGCCCGCGCATCCCGCGCCCGACGGAGATCGTGAACGTCGGCGCCATCCTCCCCGGGACCGATCCCTCGCGCGCCAAGGAGGCCATCGTGGTCACCGGCCACTACGACAGCCGCGCCAGGGACGTCATGGACGCGACGAGCGACGCGCCGGGCGCGGTGGACGACGGGAGCGGCACGGCCCTCGTGCTCGAGCTCGCCCGGGTCCTGGCGCGGGAGAAGCCCGCCGTCCCGGTGTACCTCGTC
This sequence comes from Anaeromyxobacter sp., assembly GCA_036523995.1. GTDB lineage: Bacteria > Myxococcota > Myxococcia > Myxococcales > Anaeromyxobacteraceae > Anaeromyxobacter. The sequence continues at coordinate 6,682 of DATDDC010000464.1, read as the reverse complement.
GCGGTGGCGGGCGAGGAGCAGGGGCTCGTGGGGTCTGCGCACCTCGCGAAGCGCCTCAGGGCCGAGGGCGTCGACGTCCTCGCCATGACCTCCGTGGACATCGCCGGGAACGTCGAGGGCCAGGACGGCGTGCGCGACGACGCCACGGCCCGGGTCTTCAGCGAGGGCGTCCCCGCCGCGGAGACCCCGGCGCAGAAGAAGGTGCGCGAGTCGATCGGCGGCGAGAACGACTCCGCCTCGCGAGAGTGGGCGCGCTACGTGAAGCGCACCGGCGAGCGCTACGTCGAGAACCTCGATCTCTGGGTCATGCTCCGGCAGGACCGCATCGCGCGCGGCTCGGACCAGATGAGCTTCACGCGGGAGGGGTTCCCCGCCGTCCGCCTCAGCGAGACGCACGAGCACTACGACCGGCAGCACCAGGACGTCCGCACCGTCGCGGGACGGAGCTACGGCGACGACCTCGCCCACTTCGACGCGCGCTATGCGGCGAAGCTCGCCCGCGCCCTCGCCGCCGCCGTCGCGCACCTCGCCTCGGCGCCTGCGCCGGTGCGCGATCTCGTCCTCGGGGGAGGCGTGTCGCCGGACACGAAGCTCCGCTTCACCCTCGCCGACCCGCGCGTCGCCGGCATCGTGCTCTACCGGCGCCGCGCCGATTCGGTGAGCTGGCAGAGCGCGACCCTCCACCCGAAGGCGAGCGCCCTCGTCCTCGCGAACGTCGTTCCCGACAATTTCACCTTCGGGATCGCGACGATCGACGCGGACGGGAACGAGAGCCTCCCCGCGCACCCCGTGAAGCTCGAGTGACCTCCTGGGGGAGCCCCGCCAGGCCCCTTTGACAGGTCCGGCGGGCGCGTGAGGAATTGCTCCGCGCAGCAACGCTCAGCACGCGTCGGCCCGGGGGGCGGGACGTCTTCCTGGCCGTGCATCCACGCAGACATTCCGCTTGCAACGGGAGGCTCCAGCATGACGGCGGTACGCATGGCAGCGGTGTCGAAGTACGTCGCGATCCTGGCGATGGCAGCAGCGGCGGCCTGCTCCGGCCCCGCGCCGACGGCGACGTCGGCCGGGCGCGCCACGGACGCGCCGAACACGGGCCCGACGGTGGACACGGGGTCTGCGCTGGTGCAGCTCCGGGGTGACCCGCTCTCGACGGATGCCAGGACACATCCGCCGCAGGGGAAGAAGATCGACTTCTCGAGCAGCACCGTGAGGGCGCGCCGCGCCGAGCTCTCCGCGCTCCGCAACGACTTCAAGCAGTGGCTCCGGGCGAACGCCCCGGCCGCGAAGGTGACGGGCGAGTACGACATCTCGCTGAACGCCGTCGCCGTGCGGCTGAACGGCGTGGCGCTCGCGACCATCGCCTCCGCGCCGCAGGTCGTCCGGGCCGAGTACCAGGGCTTCTACTATCCGACGTCGGATCCCACCGTCGACCCCGACCTGACCCTCGTGAACGCGTTCGCGGGATGGGCCGCCGGCGGCGATCCGGCGCACGCCGGCGAGGGCGTCAAGGTCGCCGTCGTGGACACCGGCATCGACTTCACGCACCCCTGCTTCGACGACAGCACCTATCCAGCCCAGACCCAGCTCGGCGACAAGCGCTTCACGAACAACAAGGTCATCGCCGCCAAGGTCTTCAACAACAAGACGCCGTCGAGGGGCTTCACGGCGGAGGCGCTCCAGGAGCACGGCACCCACGTGTCCGGCACGGTCGCCTGCAACGCCGGGACGGCCGCGACGGTGAGCGGCGCCACGATCCTGCACCCGATCGCAGGCGTCGCCCCGCGGGCGCTCCTCGGCAACTACAACGTGTTCCCCGCCGACGTGGGGAGCGCCCGCTCCGAGGACATCATGAACGCGCTCGACGCCGCCTACGCGGACGGCTTCGACGTCGCCAACATGAGCCTCGGCGGCGGCGCCTCCGGCATCCAGGACCTCCTCACCATCGCCGTCGACAACCTCGACGAGGCGAACATGGTCGTGGCGGTCGCCGCCGGGAACAGCGGCCCCGGCCACTTCACGGTGCAGTCCCCCGGCTCGGCGGCGCGCGCGCTCACCGCGGGCGCGGCCACCGTGGGCCACATCGTCGCCGCGAAGGCGACCGTGGGCGGGGATCAGTTCCCGGCCGTGAGCGGGAGCTTCGCCACCGTGAGCGCGGACCTCACGGCGCCGCTTTCGGCCGTGGCGGGCACCGGGGTGAACGGGCTCAACCTCGCCTGCAACGCGCTCCCGGCCGGAAGCCTCACCGGCAAGATCGGGCTCGTGGTGCGCGGCGTCTGCACCTTCTCCACGAAGATCCGGAACGCCCAGGCCGCTGGGGCCGTGGCGGTCCTCGTGTCGAACAACGTGGCCGGCGACGGGATCGCCATGGGCCAGGACGGCACGGCCAACCAGCCGACCATCCCCGCCTACATGCTGTCCCGCACGGACGGCCTGGCGATCAAGGCCCATGACGGCGGGAGCACGACCATCACGAAGGACCTCTTCTACTTCGACACGGACAACGACGACTTCATGGCCTCGTTCTCGAGCCAGGGGCCGACCGACGTCGACTTCCGCGTGAAGCCCGACGTGGTGGCGCCCGGCGTGAACGTCCTGAGCTCGATCCCGCACCAGTTCTGCGCCACGCCGCCCTGCTTCGCCTTCTTCCAGGGCACGTCCATGGCGACGCCGCACCTCGCCGGCACGGCCGCGATCGTGCGCTGGGCGCATCCCGACTGGTCCGCCGCCGAGGTCCGCTCCGCCGTGGTCAACACGGCGGACCAGGGCACGCTCAAGAAGTCGACGTCCACGGCGCTCGAGAAGGACCCGCTCATCATCGGCACGGGCCGCGTGGACGTCCTGAGCGCGGTCACCGCCGCCGTGGCGGTGGACCCGGTCAGCGCCAGCTTCGGGAGCGTGCCGTCCGGCTCCGGCCAGATGCGCACGTTCGACGTGAGCATCACGAACCTCGGCGCGGCCGGGACGTTCTCCGTCGCGGTCGGCGCCGGCGGCGGGGGCGTCGCGTTCTCGGTCGCGCCGCCGTCGGTCACGCTCGCGACGGGCGACAGCGCCACGGTGACCGTGACCATGTCGGCGGACAAGGGCGCGGCGCTGGGCGACCACTCCGCGACCCTCACCGTCGGCGGCTCCGAGGGCGGCGCGGTCGCGCACGCCGTCGTCTACACGTTCGTGAAGTGATGCCGTGCGGGCCCGGGGCGGCTCTCCGCTCCGGGCCCGCCGGTCCTCCGTCCGAGCCTGGACGCACCGTGAAAAGGGAGCGGCGGCCCGCCCGCCGGGCTCGCCGCGAGCGCGCCGGCATGGCGGATCCGTCGGAGTCGCGCTAGAGACGGGGCTCCGGGGAGGCCCGCCATGTCCGACAGCTCCGTAGCCGCCGCGGCCCCGCCCGCCGAGGTCCGTCCCGCGGTCTTCGACGACCGAGCGCTCCTCGGCCACCCGCGCGGCCTCGGCCTCCTCTTCGTGACGGAGATGTGGGAGCGCTTCTCGTACTACGGGATGCGGGCCATCCTCGTCCTCTACCTCGTGAACGTGCTTCGCTGGGACGCTGCGCGCGCGGCGAGCCTCTACGGCACGTACACGATGGCGGTCTTCCTCACGCCGCTCGTCGGCGGATACCTCGCCGACCGGTGGATCGGGACGCGCCGATCGCTGGTCATCGGCGGCGTCATCATCTCGGCCGGACACTTCACGCTCGCCCTCCCCGGAATGGCGACGTTCTACGCAGGGCTCGTGCTCATCGTCATCGGCACCGGGTTCTTCAAGGCGAACGTGTCGACGCAGGTCGGCCAGATGTACGGGAAAGGGGACCCGCGGCGCGACTCCGCCTTCACCATCTACTACATGGGCATCAACACCGGGGCGTTTCTGGGGCCGATCGTGTGCGGCGCGCTCGCGCAGAGCGACCGGTTCGGCTGGCACTGGGGCTTCGCCGCCGCCGGCGTCGGCATGGTGATCGGCCTCGTGGTCTACGTCTGGGGGCGCGAGCGTTACCTCCCCGGAATCGGCCTGCGAGGCACGCGCGAGGTGGCCCGCGGCGAGGTGCGCCTGGAGACGGGCGGTCGCACGGCCGTTCACGGCGCTGCCGGGGCCGGGGCCGGTCTCGTGATCGCGGTCCTGCTCGCGGGAGCGACGGCCGTCCCCGTCATCGTCGGAGCCGTGGTCGGCGCGATGGTCGGGGTCACGGTGCTCGGCACGCGCGGCGACGAGCGGCGCCGGGTCCTCGCGCTCTTCGTCGTCGTGTTCTTCGTGATCTTCTTCTGGGCGGCGTACGAGCAGGCCGGCAGCTCGATGAACCTCTTCGCCGACAAGAACACGGACCTCTCGCTGGGCCGGTCCCACATCCCCTCGTCCTGGTTCCAGTCGGTGAACCCGCTGTTCATCCTCCTCTTCGCTCCGCTGTTTGCGTTCCTGTGGCAGGAGCTCGGATCGCGCGGCCGCGAGCCGTCGACGCCGCTCAAGATGGCGCTCGGGCTGTTCCTCCTCGGCCTGGGGTTCGTCTTCCTCATGGCGGGAGGGCGCCGCGCCGACGCCGGCGTCCTCGTCTCGCCGATGTGGCTCGTCCTCGCCTATCTCTTCCACACCTTCGGCGAGCTGTGCCTCTCGCCGGTGGGGCTCTCGTACGTGACGAAGCTCGCGCCCGCGCGCTTCGCCTCGCTCCTCATGGGCGCGTGGTTCCTGGCCAACGCGGCCGCGAACAAGATCGCCGGTGCGCTCGCGGGTCTGACGCCGGTTCCCGGCGAAGCCCGCCCCGAGGCCGCCGCGGGGCTGGCCGGCTTCCTCCAGCGCGTCTCGAGCACCTACTTCGGCTTCTACTCGATCTTCGTCGTCTCGAGCTTCGCCGCCGCGGCGCTCATGCTCCTCTTCGTCCCGGCCCTGAAGCGGCTCACGAAAGGCGCCGAGGCCTGACGGGCGCCGTGCTGTAATGAGGATCCGGAGGCCCTCATGCGCGAGATCGTCATCTCGAACCCCGCCAAGAAGAACGCCACCTCCACCGCCACGCTCGAGGCGCTGGCGCGCGATCTCGCGGCGGCGGGGAACGCCCCCATCCTCCTCACCGGCGCGGGCGACGTCTTCTCCGCCGGCCTCGACCTCGAGGAGGTGGCGAGCCTCGACGCCACCCGCGCCCGCCGGCTCCTCGACGTCCTCGAGGGCCTCGTGGAGGCGCTCTTCCTGCACCCCGCCCCGACCGTCGCGCTCGTGAACGGACACGCCATCGCCGGCGGATGCGTCCTCGCGCTCTGCTGCGATCAGCGCGTGGCGGCGTCGAATGCGCGCGCCCGCATCGGGCTCAACGAGGTCGCGGCCGGCCTCGCCTTCCCGCCGAAGACGCTCGCCATGGTGCGGACGCGGCTCGGCGAGCCGCGCGCGGAGGCGGCCATCCTGGGGGCGCGCCTGTACGATCCGGCCGGTGCGCGCGAGGCGGGGCTCGTCGACGAGGTCGCCGAGGACGCGCGCCCGGTCGCGCTCGCCCGGCTCGAGGCGCTCTCCCGCCATCCGCGCGAGGCGTACGCCCGGGCCAAGCTGGCCCTGCGAGGAGGCGCGCTCGACGTCTCCGAGCCGGACCGGCGGAGGTTCGAGGAGGAGGTCCTGCCGCGCTGGTGCTCCGAGGAGACGCGCGCGGCCGCACGGCGGCTGCTCGGGCGCTGAGGCGATCGCCGCACCGTCGCGGCGTGGCACGAGCCGGCGCCGCCCGCGACACGGAGAGGAGCGACATGGATCCCATCCCACCCGCCGCCCCGCAGCCCGCCGCGCCCGCGCCCCGGCCGGCCTCGAGCGACACGGCCGCGAAGATCGTCTACGTGCTCTACCTCCTCTCCCTGGTGACGGGAGGGCTCACGCACCTCGTCGGCGTCGTCATCGCGTACGTGAACGTCGGCGGAGCGCCCGAGCCCTCGAGGAGCCACTACCGCTTCCAGATCCGGACGTTCTGGATCGGCCTCCTCTACGGCGTGGTGGTGCTGTTCCTCGCCGTCGTGTGGATCGGGTTCATCGCGCTCGCCTTCCTGGCGGTGTGGCTCGTCGTCCGCTGCGTGAAGGGGCTCATGGTGCTGGACCGGCGCCAGCCGTACCCCGACGTGGAGACCTGGCTGTGGTGAAGCCGGACGGGGCGGATCCGATCGGCTGCGCGCCGGGCGGCGGCGTGCGCACATTTCGCGGGCCGTGATCTCCCTCCTCCTCGCCCCCGTCCCGCTCGCCCTGGGCGCCGTCGCGCTCGGGCTGCTGCGCCCGCTCGGACGCGCGGAGCGGGCCGTCGTGGCGTGCGCCGCCGCGGCCTTCGCGGCGTGCGCGCTCTTCTCGCCGGCCGCCCCCATGCGCGACGCGTGGACCCATTTCGAGCACCTGAGGCTGTCGCTGACCGAGCCTCGCCGCCTGCTCGATCCCTGGGACCGGCCTGGTTTCATGCTCCTCTACGCGGCGCCGGCCGCGCTGGGCCTCGCCGGCGCGCGCCTCGCGAGCCTCGTCCCCGCGGCGATCGCCCTCGCCGCCACGATGCGGGCCGCCCGCGCGCTCGGCCTCGCCCGGCCCTGGGCCGCGGGCCTGCTCCTCGTCGCGCAGTACGACTTCTTCGGCCAGGCGTCCTCGACCATGACCGAGCTCCCCTTCGCGGCGGCGCTCGCCATCGCCGCCTGGGGATGGGCCGAGGAGCGGCCCTGGGTCGTCGCCGCGGGCGCGGGCTGGTGCGCGG
>DATDDC010000463.1:0-5161 GCA_036523995.1 Anaeromyxobacter sp. | reverse complement strand
CCGCGCGTGCTCGACGGCGACGCGGACGTGCGAGGAGACGGCGTCGGACGGCGGCCGTGTGCGCGGCGCACCAGCCCGACCTTTCCTCCCGAGCCGCGCCGGCGGCTTGCCGAGGGCGCGGCCACCGGCGGCGGGAGAGGCGGCCGCTGTGGCGCCGGCCCCGATCCGTCCCGCCCCGAGCTGTCCAAGCGGCTCGACCGTCCCCGAGGCGCCGAGCAGATGGGCCTCCGCGGCGGAGAAGGCGAGGAGCGCGCCGCGATCGAGGCCGCGCGCCAGCCCGGCGGCGAGCCGCTCCGCCTCCGCCGGACGGAAGTAGATGAGGACGTGCCGGCACAGCACGACGTCGAAGCCGCCCAGGGCGGCATTCCCCCGCTCCACCACGTCGAGCAGGTTCCCGACCTCGAAGCGGCACATGGCCGCCACCGCGGGCTCCACCCGGAAGCGGCCCGGAGCGTCGCCGTCGGCGGCGACGCGCCCGCGCAGCCAGTCGCCGCGGGCGCGCTGCACCGACCAGGCCGGGATGAACCCCGAGCGCGCCGCCTCGATCCGCGCCGGCGAGGAGTCGAGCCCAGTCACCTGCACGTACCCGGCGGCCGCCGAGGCCGGGAATCCGACGCGCTCGAGGAGGCCCTGGAACAGGATGGCCGCGCTGAAGGCCTCCTGCCCGCCGGAGCACCCCAGGGAGAGGATCCGCACCGGCCTCTGCGCCAGCGCCGCGGCCTCGAGGAGCGCCGGACCGGCGTCGTCGCGGAGCCACTCCCACAGGGAGTCCTCCCGGAAGAGCCAGCTCTCGTCGATGGGGAGGTGATCGACCACGCGCGCGAGGAAGGCCGCGTCGGCCGGATCCACCCTTCCCTCGCCTGCGGCCGCGGTCGCGGCGGCGGCGATCTGGTGGTCGGCGAGCCCCTCGAGCGCGAGGCCGTACGCCGCCTCGAGGTGCCGCCGCACAGCCGGGGTGGCGAGTCCCGGATCGGTCACGCGCGGGCCTCCGGCAGCCGGTACCCGCCCGCCTCCGCCTGGAGGCTGGAGGAGAGCTCGCGCGCCTTCGACGACATCTCGCCGAGGAGCCGCGCGCCGTCGCGGATCGACTCCGAGGCCTTCTGCATGTTGGAGAGCGCGCCCGAGACCTGCCCCACCCCCGCCTGGTGCTGGCGCGCCGAGCCCTCGACCTGGCGCATGAGCCCGACCGCGTCGTGGATGGTGACGCCGAGCTGGCCGATCACCTCGCCCAGGCGGAGGACGAGCCGGCTCGCCTCGTCGCTCTTCTTGCGGCCGGAGGCGATGGAGCCGTCGACGAGGCCCGTGCTCGCCCGGATCTCGCCCAGGAGGTCGCGGATCTCCGCCGCGGCCTTGCGCGAGTCGGAGGCGAGGGCGCGGATCTCCCGCGCCACCACCGAGAAGCCCTTGCCGGCCTCGCCGGCCCTGGCGGCCTCGATGGCCGCGTTGATGGCGAGCGTGGAGGACTGATCGGCGAGGAACGTGACGGTCTCGGTGATGCCGTCGATCTTGCGGACCCGCTCGGCCAGCGCGCCGGACGCGTCCCCGACCTCGTCGAACGACGCCATCATCTCCGTCATGGCGTGCGCGACCGAGTCGACCGCGCCCGTCCCCTCCTCCACCACCGCCGCGGCGGCCTCGCCCTGGCGGATGAGCTCGGAGGCCCGGTCCGCCGAGACGGCCGAGGTCTGCGCCATCTCGGTCATGGTGTTCGCGGTCTCGGTCACGGCCGCCACCTGCTCGGTCGTGGCGGCGGAGAGCTGCGACACGGCCGATTGGAGGCTCACCACGATCTCGCCGATGTCGGCGGAGACGGCCTGCGTCCGCCCCACCATGCCACGCAGGTGCCCGGTCATCCGCTGGATGGCCTGCCCGAGCGCCCCCGGGGCCTCGACGTCGCTGCGGAGGTCGCCCTGGGCGATGGTGCCCGCCTGATCGACCATGGCCTGGAACGACGCCTGGAGCCGGCCGAAGGCGGCCCCCAGATCGCCGGCCACGACGTCGGTCTCGAGCGCCTCTCCGCGCGAGAGGGCCGTCATGCGCGACGCCAGATCGATCATTCCCTCGCGCGAGAGGCGGAAGGCCTGGATGAGCCCGCTGTCCCCCTGGAGCTCCCGGCCCAGATCGCCCGAGGCCATGGCGCGGAGCTGCTCGAAGACGTGGTGCATCTCCACCGAGATGCGGGCCGTCGCGGCGGCGAGGTCGCCCACCTCGTCCGTGGACGCCCAGCATGGGGGCGCGGGCGTGCCCGAGGCGAAGGAGCGCAGCGCGGCCTCGACCTCGGCGGCGGCGCGGGACTGCCGGCGGGCGAGGAGCACGCCCGTCACGATGAAGGCGGCGAGGAGCACCGCCGAGACGCCCAGCACCGGGAACGCGATCTCGACCGCGTGCCGCTCGAGCTGCACGCGGATGGCCGCGCCCACCCCCGCCCCGGCCCGCGAGGAGACGTCCGCGACGATGGCGGCGACGACGTCCCGATAGCGCGCGTAGAGCAGCAAGCCCCCGATGACGACGAGCGAGACGATGGCGACGCTGAACGCGTACGGCAGGTACCAGCGCTGCCTCGGCCAGAAGAGGCCTCGCCCCGCCGGAGAGCCCCGCGGGTCGCGCTGCAGCTCCTCCACCGCCGCGGGGAGGAGGTCCTGCTCTACGAGCATGACGAGGACGAGCCCGGGGAAGAGCGACACGAAGAGCGCGACGAGCATCGTCACGAACGCGCTCGCGGCGGGGATCCCGTGGACGACGCTGGCGGCGAGGCCGAAGGCGAACCCGCCCACCGCCCAGCCGACGTGGTTCGAGTAGACCTCGATCTTCCGCGGCAGCTCGAGGATCCGGGAGAGCCGCGCGCCCGGTGGATCCTCCGCTCGCTCCGCCAGCGCAGTGCTCACGAGGTAACGGGAGATCGCGAACTGGAGCGGCGTGGAGACGAGGAAGGCGATGCCGACGGTGATGGGGAGCCCCCTCGCCGCCGCGCCCGTCTCGATGCCCAGCACCGGCGCGACGACGTACGCCGCGACCATCGCGCTCGGGATGGCGATGAGGAGGATCTTGGCGAAGATGCGACGGTGCAGCGCCGCGACCTCGAGCGGCGCGCTCATCGGGAGGCGGCCTCCGGACCCGGCGCACGGGGCCGGGGCAGGTGGCGGTTCACGGCCGCGAGCAGCTCGTTCGGCTGGATGGGCTTCTTCAGCACCTCGCGGGCGCCCGCCGCGCGGGCGCGCCGCCGCGTATCGGCGTCGCCGTTCGAGGTGAGGATCACCACCGGAACGTGGGCGATGCGCGGGTCCTTCGCCATCTCTTCGCAGAGGCCGCCGCCGTCGAGCCGCGGCATGCGCATGTCGGCGATGATCAGGTCCGGCACCTCGGCCCGGGCCTTCTCGAGCGCCTCCTGGCCGTCGGCCGCCTCGAGGAGCGTGACGTCCTTGGCGATGAGGTAGACCTTCATGAGCTCGCGGGTCACGCGGCTGTCGTCGACGAGGAGGATGCGTTTCATGCTTCCCTCCGGGGGGGTTCTCCGGTTGCGAGCGTGAGGAGGCGGGGGATGTCGAGCACCGCGAGCGGCCGCTCCGGGCCGGACCAGCCGGCGACGAGATCGCGGGCGGTGGCGCCGGGCGCGGGCTGCGCGGCCGCGTGCGCCACCACGTCCTCGACGGCGTCCACCCAGAGAACGGCGCGGCGGCCCCCGTCGGCGAGCAGGACCATCTGCTGCCCGGCGGAGAGCGTCACCTCCGCGGCGCCCAGGAGGGCGCTCGCGAAGACGACCGGCACGAGCGCCTCGCCGAGGGCCAGGACCGGCGCGACCGCCGGGGCGGCGGGCCGGGCGGCCGGCATCGCGGCGGGGAGGATGCGCTCCACGTGGCGAAGGGGGACCAGGAACCGCCAGCCGCCGGAGCGGATCGCGACGAGATCCTCGCGCTCGCGGACCGCGTCGGCGGATGTGCGCCCAGGTGCGCCGGCTCCAGGGCCGTGATCCATTCCTCATCCCGCCTTGAAAGCTCCGTACCATTAGCAGAGGACAAATCCTCACGGAACGTGCGCGAACACCCACAGTGATAAGAGGCCGGAATCACGGCCACCGCCCCCCGCACCGGCCGAGCCGATGGACGGGTGGCCGGGTTCGGGGCGAGCCGATGGCGCGACCCCCGGGCCCGGCGGGACCCATCCACCTCCGGGCGATCAGGCGGGAGCGCCGGCGCGCGGATACGAGCCGAGGAGATGGAGGCGGTGGGTGCGCCCGCGGACGCCGGAGAGCGCGTCCGCGCCGGCCGCGTCGAGGCGATGCGCCTCGAAGTCCAGGAAGAAGACGTAGTGCCCGAGCGCCGCCTTCATGGGCCGGCTCTCGACCTTGGACAGGTTGATCCCGCGCCCGGCGAACTCGCCCAGGATCTCGTACAGGCCTCCGGGGCGGTCGCGGTCGAGCGTGAAGGCGATGCTGGTCCGGTCGCGGCCGGTGGGCGCCTCGTCGGACTTCGCGAGGAGCACGAAGCGGGTCACGTTCTCGTCCGAGTCCTCGATCGACTCCGCCAGGATGGCGAGGCCGTAGCGCTTCGCCGCGGCCGCCGCGCCGATCGCGGCGGCGCCGGGCTCGCCCGCAGCCACCTTCTGGGCGGCGTCGGCGGTCGAGTGCGTGGGCTCGAGGGCGGCGCCGGGCAGCTTCTCGTGCAGGAACCGGCTGCACTGCCCGAGCGGCTGCGGGTGCGAGAGGACGCGCTTCACGTCCTCGAGGCGGGTGCCCGGGCGGGCGAGGAGGTGCTGGTGCACGGGGAGGAGCAGCTCGCGGCGGATGAGCGGACCCGGCTCGGCGACGAGCAGATCGAGCGTCGCGCCCACGCTGCCCTCGATCGAGTTCTCGATGGGGAGGAGGGCCGCGTCCACCTCGCCGCGCCGGAGCGACCGGTAGGCGTCCGCGAACGTCCGGAACGGGACGGCCTCGCCGCCCGCCGCGAGGTCGCAGCGGCCCACCGCCTCCTCGCTGAACGTGCCCGGGGGTCCGAGGTAGCCGACGCGCATGGTGACGGCAGTCTACAGCGTGGCGACGAGCGCCGGCACTTCGCGCACGTCCGAGAGGAGGAAGTCCGCCCCGGCCGCGGCGAGCTCCGCCCGCGTGCACGCGCCCCAGAGCGCCCCGGCGGCGCGTGCCCCCGCCGCCTTGGCCGCGGCGACG
>DATDDC010000462.1:0-6433 GCA_036523995.1 Anaeromyxobacter sp. | reverse complement strand
GGCTCGAAGGAAGACGGTCAGGTCCGCCGCGGGGGCGCGCGCGTTCACCTCCTCGACCCAGCCCATGTCGCCGGTGGCGAGCCCCTGGTAGGCGAGCGAGGAGAGCGTGTAGCGATCCGAGACGACGTCGATGCCCTCCGCGAGCTTGGGCGCGATGTCGACGGCGTGATGGTCGAGGCGGTCGGCGGCGAAGAGGAGCGCGAGCGCCGCCGCGTCGAAGCCCCCGTCGTTCCCCACCACGCGGCGCGTGAGCACCTGCCGGACGAGGGAGCCGACGGGGCCCTTCGATGGCTCCGCGGTGACGTGGACCTTCCTCCCCTCGGCCTCGAGCCGCTCGCCCAGGAGGCGGGACTGCGTGGTGGTGCCGGCGCCGTCGAGGCCTTCGAGGACGATGAGGCGGCCGCGCGACCGCGGCTTCGCCGCCCGTCGCGTCACGCGTCGAGCCCCAGCTCGGCGCGGAGCCGCCGGTAGCGCGCCCACTGCACGTCCTCCTCCCGCATGAGCCGGCGGGCCCGCGAGAACGATCGGATGGCGACGAGGAGGAGCAGGATCGCGACCGCTCCCGCGATCCACAGGAAGAGGGGCGGCCCGGTGTGGAGCTTGCGGGCGACGCCGGGCCGGAGCGTCCCCCAGCGGTCCCAGGCGAGCTTCACGGTGAGTCCCACCGCGAGGAGGCCGGCGAAGATCTGGTAGAAGGCCTTGCGGGCCCAGTCGATCGACGTCCGGACCGCGAGGCGCTCGGCGAGCGCGTCGTGCTCGGCGCGCAGGCCCTCGCGGGTCGAGGGAACCCGGACGACGGGAGCGTCGCTCATCACGGCCGGTTCTACCCCCCTCCGAAGCGGGCGGCAATCGCGTCCTGGACGGCGCCGAGCGTGGGCGCCAGCTTCACCGAGGCGTTCTTCAGGGGCGAGCGGAGGTGCGGCAGCGTCTCCTCGTGGTAGCCCACCTTGAAGTCCGAGAACTTGAGGCCGTGCGCGGTCGAGACGACGACCACCCGCTCGTCGCGCTTCACGGCGCCGCTCGCCGCGAGCTTCTCGAGCGCCGCCAGGGCGACGCCGGTGTGCGGGCACGTGAAGAGCCCGGCCCGATCCGCGCGCGCCGCCGCGTCCGCCAGCTCCTGCTCGCTCGCCTGCTCGACGATGCCGTCGAGGGCCGCGAGCGCCCGCATGGCGCGGTCGGCCGAGACGGGCGCGCCGATCTGGATGGCCGAGGCCAGGGTCTTCTTCGCGGTGACCGCCGCGACCTTCACCCCCCTCGCGGCCCTTCGCCCGGAGCCGGTCGTGGCGCGCCAGAGCGGGTTCGCGTGCTCCGCCTGCGCCACCACGAGCCTGGGGAGCCGGTCGACGAGCCCGAGCTCCTTCATGAGGACGAAGCCCTTCCCCACCGCGCTGGCGTTCCCGAGGTTGCCGCCGGGGATGACGATCCAGTCCGGCGCGGTCCAGCCGAGCTGCTGGGCGATCTCGATCGAGGCCGTCTTCTGGCCCTCGATGCGGAGCGAGTTCATCGAGTTCGCGAGGTAGATGTCCTTCGTGCGCGAGAGCTCCTTCACCACCCGCATGCAGCCGTCGAAGTCCGTGTCGAGCTCGAGGACGAGCGCGCCGTTCGAGATGGGCTGGACGAGCTGCGCCACCGAGATCTTGCCGCGCGGGAGGAGCACGACGCTCGGGATCCCCGCCGCGGCGCAGTAGGCCGAGAGCGCCGCGGAGGTGTCGCCCGTCGAGGCGCAGGCGACCGCGCGCACCTGCGTTCCGCGCGCCCGCATCTCCTTCACCGCGGAGACGAGCACCGTCATCCCCAGGTCCTTGAAGGAGCCGGTGTGCGTGACCCCGCACTCCTTCACCCAGACGTCGGAGAGGCCGATCTCCCGGGCGTAGCGGTCGACGCGGAGGAGCGGGCTCCCGCCCTCGAACATCGAGACGACGTTCTCGACCGCGAGCTCGGGGTAGACCCACTCCTTCTTGCCCCAGACGCCGGAGCCGAAGGGCCACGGGCCGACCTTGAAGCGGCCGTCGAAGAGCGCCTTCCACTCCTCCGCGGGCCGGCGCGCGAGCGCCGCGACGTCGTGCTGCACCTCGAGCAGGCCGCCGCAGCGGGGGCACTCGTAGACGACCTCGGTCAGGGCGGCGCGAAAGTCGCAGCCGTCCGCACAGCGGAACCAGGCCGAGAACGGGCTCTCCATGAGGGTCGCCAATTTGCCGGGTGCCGCGGCGGATGGCAAGCCTCGCTCCCTCGACCGGGTTCCCGGACCCGCCGGCCCCGTCCCCCCGCCCGCGCCCGGGCGCCGGCCGGCCTACGGTCCCGTCGCGAGCCTCACCCCGCCTCCGGCTCGAGCTCTCCCATGGGCTCGAGCGGCTCCACCGGGGTGGGGCGATCGGGCGCACCCGGCCGCCGCGCCCGGTAGCGCGCGTGGACCTCCATGGCGAAGCCGTCGAGCGGCTCCGGGTCGACCGGGTCGCCGTTCAAGGACAGCGTGAGCGAGACCAGCTCCTCGCGCTCGCCGATGTGCACGAACTGGGACTCGGCGATCTTGTTCGGCATGCACTCCAGCGGGCCGAGGGAGACCACGCCGTCGATCTCGCCGGCGTGCCAGGAATGCACGGCCGCGCCCACCGTGAGCGGCGTCTCCGCCTCGAGCGAGTCGCGCACCCAGGGCTGCGCCGCGCGGAGGACGTCCTTCGTGCGGGGCGGCACGTGCCAGCCCATGGGGCCGGCGGCGGCCGCGCCCACGACGACCTCGAGGCGGCGGCGCACCCACGAGTCGAGCCGGTCGCCCAGGGTGCGCTTCAGCTTGGAGCGCGCGCCGATGAAGTCCGAGAACTGGATGAACTCGCCCACGCCGGCGATGCGGGCGCGGATGCGCCGCCGCTCCAGCGCGTCCACGACGTTGCCGTTCGAGGAGGCCACGTTGCGCACGTAGATCTCGCCGACCACGAGGACGACGGGGAGGTCCGCCGCTCCGCGCAGGGCCGCGAACTCCTGCGCCGCCCGACCCACGAGCTCGGGGATGCCCCAGGCCCGGCCGCTGGCGGCCTCGCGCAGGACGCGCTTGCCCGAGAGATCGCCCCCGGTCTCGCGCTCGGCGAGCGCGACGAGCTCCTCGAGGTAGCGCTGGAAGATCTGATCCGACGCGCCGGCGCGCGTCTCGCGCGGACGCACGTCGTGGAGCATGTCGCGGAGCTGGTCCATCGCGAAGGTGCCCGCGAGCATGAGGGCGCCGAAGCCCGACGGCACGCCCTGGAAGTAGTCGCCGAAGGGCGGCGCCCAGATCCGGACGCGCTCGCGGTACCCCTGCTGCTCGAGGACGAGCTGGTGCAGCTCCTTGTACGCGCCGAAGCGGCAGGGGCCGTCCGAGCCGGGCATGAAGAACGCGAACCGCTCGTCGGGGCCGGCGCGCTCGAGCCGCTGGAGGAGGCTCCCCAGGGTGAGCGTCATGGGCAGGCATTCCTTGCCCGAGGTGTAGCGCCGGCCGAGCCGCAGCGCCTCGGGGCCGGGCTCCGGCAGCGCCTCTGCGGGGATGCCCATCCCGCGCAGGAGGCCGGCGAGCACGTCCGACGCGTGCGTCATGGTGGGCAGGAGCACGCGCTCGCCCTTCGCGGCGATCTCGCGGATGGTGGCGCTCTGCACCGTGAGCCGCTCCGCCCCCCTGGGCTCGCTCCGCTCGCCGCTCGCCCGGTGCTCGCGCACGCAGTGGAGGAAGGCCTCGACGCGCGTCTTCGTGCCCGCGTCGCCGGCGTGGCCGTCGGTCTCGATGATGGCGAAGGGCTTGCCGTCCATGAGGTCCTGGACGAAGTGGTGCGTGAAGCTGTCCGGGCCGCAGGAGTAGTTCGAGGCGAAGAGGGCGTACACGCCGGGGGTCCGGCGGATCTGCCAGGCGGCGCGCAGGATGCGGTGCGCGTGCCCCCAGAACATGTTCGGGAACACGGGCGCGTCCTCGGCCACCGGGTAGCAGTCGAGCGGGATGGCGATGGCGCCCTGGTCCCGCAGGATGGCGGGCAGGTTCGAGTTGAGGACGTCGTCGTGGATGGTGTAGGTGCGGCCGAGGACGACGACGGGGATGATGCCGTCCTTCGCGCAGCGGTCCAGCGCCGCGCGCCCCAGCTCCTGGAGCCGGGCGTCGAAGGAGAGCTGCTCGGTGCGAGCGGCGTCGAAGGCGGCGCGCCAGGCCTTCTCCCGCTTCACGCCGAGGGACTCCGCCAGGCGGCGGCAGGACTCGAGGAAGGCGGGCGCGTCGAGGGCGCCCGGTCCCACGTCCACGATGGGTGACACCATCCGGTCGCGGACGGCGGGACCGAGGTCCCACTTCAGGATGTCCGGGCTCCCCTGCACGATGGGGCAGAGCGTCGAGGCCCGCTCCTCGCCGACGCGCGGGATGTCCCGGATCATCGGGGTGAAGAGGAGGTCCGCGCCGCGCTCGGCGAGCGCGGCCATGGCGCCGTGGTACTGCTGCATGGGCGCGCAGAAGGGGACGTTCGCCCCCTCGATGCCGCGCTTCAGCGCCGAGCGGTCGCCGTGCTCGGCGACGTCGAGGTCGAGCCCGAGCCCGTGCAGGTAGGTCGCGAAGAAGGGGAACATCCCCTTGAGCTGGAAGTCGTCCGTGAGGGCGATGCGCTTCCGCCCGCGCGGCGCCGAGAGCCGCTGCGCCAGCTGCTGGACCATCTCGACGCGCTCGCGGAACGGGTGCGGCGCGCCGTCCGGGAGCTTCTTCGTGCGGGTGCCCTTGTCGTAGAGCGAGCAGCTCCCGCCCCAGGTGAACTTGGAGCGCTCCCCCTCGAGCAGCGTGGTGAGCCGGTCGATGCGGCACTTGTTGCCGCTCCCGCCGCAGCCGGTGACGGACTTGCAGACGAAGGTGTCCTTCGACTCCACCTGGGCGCCGAGGAAGCGGCGCGGGTCGAGCTCGGGCTGCGCCTCGGCGGCGATGGCGTCGGAGGCGAGGAGCCCGATGCCGAGGGCGCCCACGGTGCCCGGGTTCGGCGGGACGATCACCTCGGACCCCGTCTGCCGGGCCACGGCCGCGGCGAGGGCGTCGGAGGCGAAGGGCATGCCCTGGCAGAAGATGACCTCTCCGACGGAGCGGCTCCCCTTCACGCGGTTCAGGTAGTTCTGGATGACCGACTCGTAGAGGCCGGCCACGATCCGCTCGCGCGCCACGTCGGCGGCGACGGCCTCGTCGATGACCTCGGCCATGAAGATGGAGCAGTGCTGGCCGAGCGCCGCGCTCTGGTCGGCGTCGAGGGCGATGCGGCCGAGGGTGGCCACGTCCTCCACGCCGTCGAAGCGCCGCCCCTGCTCCTCGATGAAGGAGCCGGTGCCGGCGCTGCAGGCCTCGTTCATGGCGGCGTCGATGACGCGCCCGCCGGCGAGCCGGATGTACTTCGCGTCCTGGCCGCCGATCTCGAAGATGGTGTCCACGCGCGGGTCGTAGTGGTGCGCGCCGCGGGCGTGGGCCGCGATCTCGTTCAGGATGAACACCGCCTGGCGGCCGTAGCAGGTGGCCATGAGCGAGCCGACGATCTCGCGGCCGCTGCCGGTGGCGCCCAGGGCCCGGACCCGGCTCTTCCCGGCGGGGCCCTCGATGAACATGGACATGAGCGTCTGCGCGGCGCCCACCGGGTTGCCCCCGGTGCGGATGTAGCCCTCCCAGAGCGGCTCGGAGGTCGCGAGGTCGAGCGCCACCACCTTCGAGCCGGTGGAGCCGATGTCGAACCCGAGGATGACGTCGCGGGGCCCCTCCCCCTCCCCCGTCGCCGGAGGCGGCGGGCGCGGCATGCGGCGGACGCGCGAGAGCGCCGAGCGGAGCGCCGGGACCATCTCGATCTTCGCCTCGACGGTGGGGCGGAGGAGCTCGCCCAGGGCGCGCGCGCCGGGGCGCTCGCGCGCCGCATGCACCGCGCAGCCCACCGCCTCGAGGACGAGCGTCTGCTCGAGGTCGGCCTCGAGGAGCGACATCTGGTTCCGCTCCAGGAACTTGCGGAAGTGCTCCCGCACCCGCTGCGCGCGGGTGACGCCGCCGGTGAGCAGCACGCGCGGCGGCGACCGCCGCGGCTTCACGATCGCCATCCGCGACTCGCACCGGTACGCCGGCGACATGGTCATCAAGTCGATGCTCGACGAGGACATGGACCCCCCGATCCCGTTCGAGCGCCAGCCCGCGACCGGCCGCCGGGCGGCCGTCATCGGCTCGGGGCCTGCCGGCATGGCCGCCGCGTACTACCTGCTGCTCTCCGGCCACGACGTCACCGTCTTCGAGCGCGACCCGGCGCCCGGCGGGATGCTCCGCTACGGCATCCCGCAGTACCGCCTGCCGAAGGTCGAGGTCCTCGAGGCCGAGTACGAGAGCGTGACCCGCCTCGGCGGCAAGATCGTGTGCGACCAGGGGCTCGGCCGCGACTTCACGCTCGACGACCTGCAGTACCAGGGCTTCGACGCGATCCTC
>DATDDC010000461.1:0-17968 GCA_036523995.1 Anaeromyxobacter sp. | reverse complement strand
CGGGCACCCCCGGCGTCTCGGACCCGGGAGCGGCGCTCGTCGCGGCGGCGTGGGGGGCGGGCGCGCGCGTCGTGCCCGTGCCGGGACCGAGCGCGGCCCTGGCGGCCCTGTCGGCGTCCGGGTTCCCGGCGGACCGGTTCCTCTTCGCCGGGTTCCTTCCGCGGAAGGGCGGGGCGCGCGAGGAGGCCCTCCGGGCCCTCGCCGCGGCGGGCACGACCCTCGTCCTCTACGAGGCCGGCAACCGCGCGCGGGCGACGCTCGAGGACCTCGCCCGCGCCCTCGGAGATCGCGAGGCGCTCGTGGCGCGGGAGCTGACGAAGCTCCACGAGGAGCTGGCGCGGGGCCGGCTCTCCGCGCTCGCCGGGCGGCTCTCGGGCGAGGTGCTGGGCGAGGTGACGGTGGTCGTGTCCGGCGAGGGCGGCGTTCCGGCCGCACGGGAGGAGGCGGAGCCGCTCGAGGCGGAGCTGTCGCGCCGCCTCGCCGCGGGCGAGCCGCCCACCGCCATCGCCCGCGAGGTGGCGCGGGCGCGCGGCGTGAAGCGCGCCGACGTCTACGCGGCGCTGGAGCGGCTGAAGAGGGGATGAGGGTCGGGGCGGGGCGAATGCGACCGCCCCCGAGCTCGGCGCCGGCCCGGACGCGAAGCCGGGCGCGCCTTCAGAACTGCAGCACGCCCCCGAACTGGATCTGGAAGAGCGCGACCTCGGAGAGCTTGAACCGGCGCCCCGGCGCGTCGTAGCGCCAGTCGAAGTTCGGGTTCATCTGCGACGGGTCCGTGGTGATGCCGTTCGCGCCGATCTGCGAGGGGTCCGGCCAGGTGCGGTTCCTTCCCAGGGTCTCGCCCGTGATGAAGTGGTCCGTCTTGGTCGCGAGCGAGGCCGTGGCGTGGAGCGAGACGTACTTGGAGGCGCGCAGGTACAGGCCGAGGAAGCCGCCCACGGTGAGGTACTCGTCGGTCCAGTTGAGCTTCCCCGAGGCGTCGGTGAGCTCGTTGTAGAAGCGGGCCGCCGAGACGTAGTCGCCCCACAGGCGCAGGTCGATGGAGACCTTCTGCTGATCGGCCGTGCTCTCGTACGGCACGAACTCCATGCCGAAGGTGACCCCGGCGATCCAGGGCAGCTTGGCCTCCGTATCCGCGCCCCCCGCCCGGCAATTCGCGTCGGCGGCGCCGTTCATCTGCGGGGCGCGCCCGCCCGCTCCAGGGATGACGAGCTCGGCGGCGTGGTCGCAGTTCGAGTACGTCGAGCTGGACTTCGTCATGAGCATGGCGTGCGCCTTCACGTACGGATCGATGACGCCGACGCGCTTCGAGAGGATGGTCTGGAAGTCCCACTTCCAGACCTTCTCGCCGAAGGGTCCGGGCTTCCCCTGGACGTTGAAGGGCGAGGACCAGTCGCTGCCGCGGTTCGCCGCGGGATCGTAGAGCGCCGCCGTGGGGACGGTGACGTCGAGCCCCACGAGCCAGAACGGCTTCGTGGGATCCTTCTTGTCGCTGAAGATGCCCCAGGCCAGGCCGGCCTTGAGGTCGCCCGTCTTGCCGCCGTGGTAGACGGTCGTCGAGGGCGCGACGGGGAAGAGGCCCACGCCTCCGCACGGGCCCCCGCAGTCCTGCCCGTTCACGTCGATGGGGTTCGCCTCGATGGAGGAGACGATGCCCGGGACCCCGCCGGTCGGCGAGCTGCCGTGGATGCCGAAGCGCCAGGAGCGGTCGTCCGCGAGCACGTACGGCATCTCGAAGTGGAGGTCGAGGTCCTCGGCGAGGGCGACTGCGGCGCGCGCCACGATCGAGTTCACGGTGCGCGAGTAGCGCAGCTCGTCGCCGTCGGCGATGCGGCCGGGGTCGCCCGGTCCGCCGCCCACGATCCGCTCGCGCGTGATCTGCGCCCGCTCCTGCAGGCGGTCGTAGAAGACGGAGAGATGGAGCTCGAAGGGATTCCCGGGCTCGCCGCGCGTGGCGACGCGCGTGACCTCGGCCGCCCATGCCGGCGCCGCAGCCGCGGCCGCGCTCAGCGTGAAGGCGGTGATGGCGCCCAGGCGAAGCCGCCGCATGCTCTCCTCCATGGTGCAAGCGCGCGGAAACGCGCTGGGAAACGCTCTCGGGGACGCTAGCAGCGGCCCCCAGGCGGGTCAAGTTACCGGGGAATGGCGAACGCCTACTCTTCGACGTCGGTCGCGCCGCGCAGGCCGAGCTCCTTCATCTTCACCTGCAGCGACTTGCGGCTGATCTGGAGCCGCTTCGCGGCGCGCGTGACGTTCCCGCCCGTCTCCTCGAGGGCGCGCCCGATGAGCTCCTTCTCGAGCTCCGCCTGCGCGTGTCGCACGATCTCCTTCATCGAGGCGCCGCTCGGCGCGGCGATGGCGCCGAGCGGCCCCATGGCGGCGATGGGCACGGGCGGCTGCGGGCCCCGCTCGCGGAGCGAGTCGGGCAGCGCGTTGGCCTGGATGAGCGGCCCGTCCGCGAACAGGACCGAGCGCTCCATCAGGTTCTCGAGCTCGCGGATGTTGCCCGGCCAGGAGTAGCCGAGGAGGAGCTGCAGCGCCTCCTCCTCCATGCCCTCGACGCGCTTTCCCAGCCGCTCGTCGTACTTCTGGATGAAGTGGCGGACGAGGAGGGGGATGTCCTCGCGGCGCTCGCGGAGCGGCGGCAGGCAGATGGGCACCACCGCCAGGCGGTAGTAGAGGTCCTCGCGGAAGCGCCCCTCGGCGATGAGCGCCTTGAGATCGCGGTTCGTGGCGGCGATGAGCCGGACGTCCACGCGGATCGTCTTGATGCCGCCCACCCGCTCGAACTCGGACTCCTGCAGGGCGCGCAGGAGCTTCACCTGCATCTCCACCGGCACCTCGCCGATCTCGTCGAGGAAGAGCGTGCCGCCGTCGGCGAGCTCGAAGCGGCCCGGCTTCGAGCCCACCGCGCCGGTGAAGGCGCCCCGCTCGTAGCCGAAGAGCTCGCTCTCGACCAGGTCCTTGGGGATGGCGGCGCAGTTCACCTTGATGAGCGGCTTCTCGCGGCGGGAGGAGCCGCGCTGGAGCGCCTTGGCGATGAGCTCCTTGCCGGTGCCGCTCTCGCCGGTGATGAGCACGGTGGAGGGCGAGTCGGCCACCTTGGCGACCATCTCGTAGATGGCCTTCATGGCCGGCGAGTCGCCCACGAGCGGCGGCCGGTCGCCGTCGCCGAAGTTCGCGTGGACGTTCTGGCGCTCGAGGTCGTGGGCGCGAGCGGCCTTGGCGATGACCTTGCGGAGGTCCTCCTGCTCGAAGGGCTTCGTGATGTAGTCGAAGGCGCCCGCCTTGAGCGCGGCGACGGCGCTGTCCACCGAGCCGTGCGCGGTGATGACGATCACCGGGACGTCGGGGAAGTCGGACGACACGCGGCGGAGCAGCTCCATGCCGCCGATGCGGGGCATGACGAGATCGGTCACCACCACGTGCACCGGGGTCTTGTGGAGGACGCCGAGCGCCTGCTCCCCGTCGGCGGCGGTGGTCACCTCGTAGCCCTCGCGCTTCAGCATGGCCGCGAGGACCCGGCGGATGTTCACCTCGTCGTCGACGATGAGGACGTGGGCCACGGCGGGTAGTTAGCACGAACGGCGGAGGTTCGGCATCGCGGTCACGCCTGCTGCTTCTTGCGGCGGCGGCGGCCGCGCAGCCGCTCCTCGGCGCGCGCCCGGCGGCGCTCGCGCTCGAGCGCCCGCTGCTCGGCGGACGGCGCGGGAACCGCGTCGGGCGGCCGCTCCTCGCGCAGGCCCGGGAGCGAGACCAGGAACTCGGCGCCCTCGCCGGGCCGGGAGTGGACCACGATCGACCCCTGGTGCGCCTTCACGATGCGCTGGCAGATGGCGAGGCCGAGCCCCGTGCCCTTCTCCTTCGTGGTGTAGAAGGGGACGAAGATGCTCTCCCGCGCCTCCTCCGGTACGCCCGGGCCCGTGTCGCGGAAGCGGACCTCGACCACGTCGGCGCGGCGCGCGCCCTCGCGCCAGAAGGCGAGCTCGTCGCGGGCCACCCGCGTCGAGACGGTGAGGCGGCCGCCCCCGGGCATGGCCTGGAACGCGTTCAGCGCCAGGTTCAGGAACACCTGCTTGAGCTGCTCCGCGTCGGCCTGCACCCGCGGGGTCCACTCGGCGAGCTGCAGCTCGACCTTCACGTTGCCCGGGGTCTGGCTCTCGAGGAGCTTGAACGTCTTCTCGAGCACCTCGTTCACCGCCGTCGGCGTCATGGAGGTCTTGAGCGGCCGCGAGTAGTCGAGGAACTGGGTGACGACGCCGTTCAGGCGGTTCACCTCCTCGATCATGATCTCGAGGAACTCGCGGTCCTCGGCGGGGAGCTTCTTGGGATCGAGGTACTGGGCCGCCCCCTTGATGGCCGCGAGCGGGTTCCGGATCTCGTGGGCCAGGCCGGCGGACATCTCGCCGATGGCGGCGAGGCGGTCGCGCTCCTTCATCTGCTGGTAGAGCTTCGAGTTCTCGATGACGAGCGCGCAGCGGTCGGCCACCTCGAGGAGCGCGGCGATCTCGTCCGAGGCGAACGCCTCCTGCACGCGGTCGTCCCAGCACGCGAGGAACCCGACCACGCGCTCCCCGGCGAGGAGCGGCATGCAGATGCCGGCCTTCATGGCCGCCATCACGGCGCGCGCGTCGGAGAGGCGCTTCAGCTCCTCGGCGATGGCGGCGGGCGCGCCGCGGCCGCTGCGGCTCTCGTGCTCGGTGGGGCCGGGCGGCAGCAGCGCCCGCAGCTCCCCCATGCGCCGGTCGATGTTCTCGAGGAGGATGGCCTTCTGCCCGGAGGCGGAGGCGGCGAGGAGCGCTCGCGCCGTGCCCGGCTCGAGGAAGGGCGTGGGTGGAGGGCCGCGGAAGTCGAGGAGCCGGTACCCGGGCCGATCGTCGGCGAGGAGCCACAGCGACACGTGGGTCACGCGGCGGGTCTCGAGGAGGCCGTCGAGGACGACGACGGCGAGGCCGCCGGGCTCGATGACGTTGCCGATCCGATCCCGCAGGGCCTCGACCCGGCGCACGAGCTCGTACCGCTCGTGGAAGAGCGTCGCGACCACCCACTCCTCGACCTTCTCCCGCATCGGGTCGAAGAGCGAGAGGATCACGAACGAGGCCACGACCGTGTTGAAGTAGAAGAGCTCGGGCCGGTCGCCCGCCCAGGACACGAGCCCGCCGTAGATCATGACGAGCACGAGGCCGAGCGCCGTCACCACCACGATCTTTCCGAGGAACTCGTGCAGATCGAGCAGCCGGTGACGCTGCAGCGTCTGCGACAGGAAGAACATGAAGATGGTGAGCGAGATGGAGCCGAGCCCCTCGGCCGGGTAGGGGAGGCCGAAGCGCGGCAGCATGTCGAGGGTGGAGAGGACGACCGCCACCACGGCGCCGATGAAGAGGTACTTGAGGCGGGCGCGCTCCACGCGGATCTGCGAGGCGTGCAGCTTGCCCCACAGCACGGAGAGCACGGCGGTGAGGCCGCCCACCACGTAGGCGGCGACGACGAACTTCGCCGCCTTCACGTGCACGAGAGGGGTCGCGGCCACCGCGATGCCGGTGAGCGAGCCGGCGAGCATCGCGTTCCGCGCGCGGCGGGCGGGCCGGCGCGCGACGCCGAGGAACTCGAGGAAGAAGGCGAGCGCCGCCGCCGGGACGAGGGCGCCGGACACGACGGCGAGCCGGTCCCACCAGGCCGACCCGAAGGACTCGGGCCAGCGCAGGAAGAAGACCGCGAGCGAGAAGAGGAAGAGGTCGGCCGAGAAGACCGCGAAGAGCGTGAAGACCCTCGAGCGGTTGTCCCGGAGGAGCGCCGCGACCGCCAGGGCCAGGGTCACGATCGCGGCGAGGAGCGCCGCCTGGGTGCGGATGTCCACCATGGCCGATCCTAGACGTTTTGAGGCCCTGGCGCTCGCGGAGCGGATACTCGGGCGGGGGGACACTCGGGCTTCGCCCGGCGGGGCCGCCCGTCCGGCCCTTGACCGCAGGGCACGTCGGACCCCACTCTGCCTCCTGGGCAGATGCTCGACGCCGTCCTCGCTGTAGCCCTCGCGGCACATGCTTCCGTCACCCCAACGGACCTCGCCCCCCTGCTCGCGCCGGGGCCCGAGGCGGACGGGAAGGGGGCGCTCGACCGCGGGCGCTACGCCGAGGCGGCGGCGAAGCTCGCGCTGAGCTCGCACCCGGGCGCGGCGTACCTTCGTGCCGTGGCGCTCGCGGAGGCGGGGCGCCCCGCGGACGCGGTCCGCGCGCTCGCGGGGCTCGAGGCGGCGCTCCCCGACCTCGCCGATCGGATCGCCAACCTGCGCGGCGAGACCCTCCATGCGGCGGGCCGCTCGAAGGAGGCCGCGGAGGCCTGGGCGCTCGTCCCGGACGGCTCCCTCCTCTCCGCGCAGGCGCGGCTGGCGCGGGCGCGGCTCTCCGCCTCGCTCGGCGATCAGGCGGCGGCCCTCGCCTCGATCGCGCCGCTCGTGGGGATCCCGGCGCCGGCGGATACGGCGAAGCCGGATCTCGCCGCCACCGCGCTCCAGCTCGAGGGCCGCATCCGCTCCGGCGAGGGAGACGCCGCGGGGGCGCGGCGCGCCTGGCTCGCGTGCTGGTCGGCCCACCCGCTCGCGCCGGAGGCCGCGGACTGCCGCGCGGCGATCCAGGGGCTGCCCGAGCCGGAGGGCGCCCCGCCCTCGGACGCCGACGTGCTGCGCCGGGCCGAGGCCCTGCTCGACGCGAACCGGAACGACGCGGCCCTGGCGCTCCTCGGGCCGCTGCTCCACCACACCCCGGAGGCGGCGCCCGACGAGCCGTTCGCGTGCCGGGCGCGCGCGGCCGCGGGTCGCGCGCAGCGCAAGGAGCGCAACTACCGCCGCGCCATCGAGATCCTGAGGCCGGTCGCCGATCGCTGCGCCGATCCCGAGGTGCGGGTCCGCGCGCTCTACGTCCTCGCGAGCGCCGCGTCCATCGCCGGGGACAAGGACGAGGCGGTGGCCCTCTACCGCCGGCTGGCGCGGGACTTCCCGCAGCACGCCCTCGCCGACGACGCGCTCTTCTTCGCGGCCGACATCCTGGCCCGCGGCGGCAAGGCGGACGAGGCGCGCGAGGCCCTCGCGGCCCTGGCGCGCGAGCACCCCACCGGCGACTACCGCGACGAGGCGCGCTTCCGCATCGCCTGGATCGCGAAGAGAGCCGGCGACGCCGACGCGGCCGTGGCGCAGCTCCTCCTCATCGAGGAGTCGGTGGACGATCCCTACGAGCACGCCCGCGCCGCGTACTGGCGGGCGCGCCTCCTCGAGGCGAAGGGCGCCGACGGGCGCCGCGCCGCGAGGGCCATCTGGTCGGATCTCGTGACGCGCCACCCGGCGGACTACTACGGGCTCCTCTCCCGCGCCCGGCTGGCGGGGCAGGGGGGCGACGCGCTGCCCTCGCCGGCCCTCGCCGCGACCGAGGAGGCGCTCCCCGCCGCCTGGGACGCGGGCACGCTGCCCGAGGATCCGCACTACCGGGCCGGCGTCCTGCTCCTCCGGCTCGGCCTCGGCGACGACGCAGCCCTCGAGCTCACCGCCATCGACCCGGCGCGCCTGCGCGAGTCGCCCCCCGACGCCGTGCTCCTCCTCGCGCACCTGCTCGACCGGGCCGGCGATCACCGGAACGCCCACAACCTCCTGCGCACCCGCGCGCGCGCCTGGCTGCGCCGTCCACCCGCCGGGGAGAACCTGCACGCCTGGCGCATCGCCTACCCGCCCGCCTTCCGCGACGAGGTGCGCCGGTGGGCGCCCGGGGCGCGGGTGCCGGTCGATCTGGTCCAGGCCCTCATGCGCGAGGAGAGCGGGCTCGATCCGCGCGCCGTCTCGCCCGCGGGGGCCATCGGGCTCACGCAGCTCATGGTCCCCACCGCGCAGCAGGTGGCGCGCCAGCTC
The DNA here is from genome assembly GCA_036523995.1 of Anaeromyxobacter sp. GTDB lineage: Bacteria > Myxococcota > Myxococcia > Myxococcales > Anaeromyxobacteraceae > Anaeromyxobacter. The sequence continues at coordinate 10,080 of DATDDC010000461.1, read as the reverse complement.
CGCCTCGGCCGCGTTGGCCGCGCGGATCTCGCCGGGGCGTCGCTCAACATCCGGCTCGGCGCGAGATACCTCGGCGACCTCATCCGCAAGTTCGACGGATCCGTCGCGCTCGCCCTCGCCGCCTACAACGCGGGCGGCGGGGCGGTGTCGCGGTGGCTCGATCAGCGCCGCGGCCTCGAGATCGACGAGTTCGTGGAGGACATCCCCGTGGAGGAGACGCGCGGGTACGTGAAGCGCGTACTGCGGTCGTACGCCGCGTATCGGCTCCTCTACGGCTCGCCCGGAGAGAGCGCGGGTGTCGGGCTCCTCGGGCCCGCCCGCAAGGGCTGAGCGCCGCGCGCCCGCGGGCCGCCCGGCGTGCGGCGCCGGCGCTCCCGGTGTTATCCTTCAGGGTGACGAATGCTCGACACCGGGGTTCTCGTACTCAACCGGGTATATCAGCCGGTCCACATCACGTCGGTCAGACGGGCGTTCGCGCTCCTCTACCAGGACGCCGCCAGGGCCATCGACGAGGAGTTCAAGCTCTTCGACTTCGACAGCTGGAGCGCGCTCTCGGCCGCCTCGCACCACGACACCGTCGGCACCGTGGACCGGCGCATCCGCGTGCCGCGGGTCATCGTCCTGCTCGCCTACGAGCACCTCCCCAAGGCGCGCGTGCGCTTCTCCCGCTTCAACATCTACGCGCGGGACGACTCGACGTGCCAGTACTGCGGGCGCAAGCACCGGCGCTCCGAGCTGAACCTCGACCACGTCATCCCGCGTTCGCGGGGGGGCTCGACCACGTGGGAGAATGTCGTCTGCTCCTGCATCTCCTGCAACCTGAGGAAGGGTGGGCGGACTCCGGAGGAGGCGGGGATGAGGCTGCTCCGCCATCCCACCCGGCCGCGCTGGACGCCCATGTTCCGCAGCGCCACGCGCCGCGCCTTCTATCGGGAGTGGCGGCCGTTCCTGTCCCTCGCCGACGCGGCCTACTGGAACGCCGAGCTTTTGGAGTAGCCGTGCCGATCGCTTAGGATTGGCGTTCGATGGGCGACGCGCCGACGTTGAAGCTCGTGAGGACCGTGCCCGAGGAGCCGGTCCATCGCCCCACCGTACCCGGCTCGCGCCGCTCCCGCCGCGTCGTGTCCGTCGGCGGCGGCAAGGGCGGCATCGGCAAGAGCCTCATCTCCGCGAACCTCGGCATAGAGCTCGCCCGGCGCGGCAAGAAGGTCGTCCTCGTGGACGCCGACCTCGGCGGCGCGAACCTGCACACCACCCTCGGCATCGACCTGCCGCGGCGCACACTCTCCGACTTCATCGAGCGGAAGGTGGCCCGCATCGACGACGTGGTGACGCCCACCGGCATCGCGAACCTGGGGCTCGTCTCCGGCGCGCTCGATCACCTGGACGCGGCGAACCCCCGCTACGCCCAGAAGATGCGGCTCCTCCGCCACGTGCAGCAGATGGACGTGGACTACGCCATCCTCGACCTCGGGGCCGGCACGCACGCGAACGTCCTCGACTTCTTCCTCGTCTCCGACCACGGCGTCCTCGTCCTCGTCCCCGAGCCGACCGCGGTGGAGAACGCCTACCGCTTCGTGAAGGCGGCGTTCTGGCGCCGCATGCGGAACGTGGCGCAGGTGTACGGCTACGACTCGCTCCTGCGGGCCGTGATGGAGGCGGGGAGCTTCCGGAGCCCGGTGGAGCTCATCGCCACCTTCTCGGAGCGGGATCCCGAGGCGGGGGCGAACCTGGCGCGCCACCTCGAGGCCTTCCGGCCCCGCCTGGTGGTGAACCAGGCGCGCACCGAGCAGGACGCGGACATCGGCCTCGCCGTGGTGGCCGCCTGGCGCAAGTACTTCGGCCTGGAGATGGACTACCTCGGCTGCATCGCCTACGACGACGAGATGTGGCGCGCGGTCCGCGCCCGCCGCCCGCTGGTCATGGAGCGGCCGGACGTGGGCGCCTCCAAGTCCTTCGCGCGCATCGCCGACTCGCTCCTCGCCCTCGACACGGCCGGGCGCTCCGGGATCGCCTCGTGAAGCGCCTCGCGGACCAGACGCTGTACGAGATCCTCGAGGTGCGCGAGGACGCGGCCGCCGCCGAGATCCAGGCGGCTTGCGAGCGGGCGCGCGACATCTACGGGCCCGGCTCGCTCGCGACGTACACCCTCATGACCCCAGACGAGGCCGACATGCTCGCGAAGCGAATCGACGAGGCGCGGGCGACCCTGCTCGACCCGGAGGCGCGGGCCCGCTACGACGAGGCGCTCCGGCGCACGGGAGAGGCCGTCGCCGCGGCGGGCGGAGCGAACGCGCCCGGCGCGCCCTTCGGCTCCCTGCCTCCGGTCATTCCGGCGGCGCAGGCCTCGCCGCCGCCCGTGGCTCCGCCCGAGTCGGAGGAGGCGCCGGCGGCGCGCCCGGCCATCCTGCTCGCGGCCGCCCTCGAGAGCCCGGAGGACGAGGAGGATCTGCCCGAGGCCCGCGAGGAGCCGCGGCTCGCGAAGCCGATCCCGCTCGAGCGCGAGGTCTCCGCCCCGCCCCAGGACCCGCCCGCGCCCCTGCCCGCGCCCGCCGTGGTTCCGCCCCCGCTTCCGGCCGTGCCGCTCGTTCACGACGGCGCGTGGACCGGCGACGCCCTCCGGCAGGCGAGGGAGGCGCGCGGCCTCACCATCCAGCAGATCGCCGAGCGCACCAAGGTGACCCGCCACCACATCGAGAACATCGAGGGCGAGCGGTTCGGCGCCTTGCCGGCGCCCGTCTACCTGCGCGGCATCCTGGTCTCCCTGGCGCGGGAGCTCAGGCTCGACGGGCAGAAGGTGGCCCGGGCGTATCTCGAGCGCTCGGCCGCGGCGCTCTCGGGGAAGCCGAAGTAGCGGCTCGCGCGCTTCGTTGACCGACCCCGGACCCGGGGCTACCATCCGCCCATGCCGCTCATCGACGCACCCGAGGCCGCCATGCGCCTCGCGCGGGCCATCTGCTCCGATGTCTCCCTCTACAACGAGGAGAAGATCGTCCGCGGGATCGAGCAGGACAACTTCTTCGACGCGCTGAGGGAGGAGCTCGAGGAGGGGCGCGAGCTGTACCGCTCCCGCGTGGCGCCCGAGCTGTACCAGCGCACGAACTTCTACGACCGCGCCATCGTGGACGTCATCCTGAAGTCGAAGGGGCACGTGAAGTCGAAGATCTGGTGATCCTCGCGGTCCCCACCGATCTCGCCGGCGAGCGGCTCGACGTCGCCCTCGCGCGGCTCGTCCCGGAGCTCACCCGCGCGCGCGCCAAGCGGCTCGTCGACGCCGGCCACGTCCGGCTCGCGGGCCGCCCCGCCAAGGCGGCCCTGCGCCTGCGCGCGGGCGACGTCCTCGAGGTGGAGGTGCCGGCGCCGGAGCCCTCCGGGCTCGTGGCGCAGGACCTCCCGCTGTCGGTGCTGCACGAGGATCGCGACCTCGTGGTCCTGGACAAGGCCGCGGGCATGGTCGTGCACCCCGCGCGCGGCTCCCCGCACTCGACGGTGGTGAACGCGCTCCTGGGGCGATACGCATCGGCGTTGCCGCGGCTGGGGCTCGTCCACCGCCTCGACAAGGACACGTCGGGGTGCCTCGTCGTGGCGCGGAACGAGGCCGCGCTCGCGGCGCTGCAGGCGCAGTGGAAGGGGCGCTCGGTCGAGAAGGTCTACCTCGCCATCTGCCACGGCGCCCTCGCCGGCGAGGGGACGCTCGACACGCCCTACGGCCGCCATCCCCGCGATCGCACCCGCTTCACCGGCCGGCTCGCGTCCGGGCGCCGCGCCGTGACGGCCTGGCGGGCCCTCGAGGCCTTCGGGAGGGACGCCACGCTCGCCGAGGTGACGCTGCACACGGGCCGGACGCACCAGATCCGCGTCCACCTCGCCGAGGCGGGCCACCCCCTCCTCGCCGACGCGGTCTACGGCGGGACGCGCCGCGAGGCGCGCTTGCCCGCCGGGAGCCGGGCGCGGCGGGCGGCGGAGTCGATCGGCCGCCAGGCGCTCCACGCGGCGCGGCTCGCCTTCGATCACCCGCGCACGGGCCGGCGGCTCACCCTCGAGGCGCCGCTCCCGGCGGACTTCCGGGCGGCGCTGGAGGTATTGAGGGGCGGGAGGTCCTGAGATACGGGCCTCAGGCCTCGGACCTCAGGCCTCGGGAACGGCGCCGGGAGCTTCTGCTGAGGCCTGAAGCCTGAGGCCTGAAGCCCCTCCGTTCAGTCGCCGAACGAGATCCCCAGGTCCCGGCAGGTGAGGATCGTGTCCGAGTCGATGGGGACGCACTTCGTCTTCGAGATGACGTCCGGGAGCGGGACCGCCCGCATCTCGGGCGGGTGGAAGGCGACCATCACGTTCCGCTTCCCCTCCGCGATGAACCGGACGGCCGCCGCGCCGAAGCGGAGTGCGAGCAGCCGGTCGAAGGTGGTCGGCGAGCCGCCGCGCTGGAGGTGCCCGAGGACGAGCGAGCGCGTCTCCCTGCCCGAGCGCCGCGCGATCTCGCGCGCGACCCGCTCGGCGATGCCGCCGAGGAGCACCTCGGAGCGGCCGATGTCGTCGCTCGCGCGGGTGACCAGCTCGCCGCCCGCGGACCTGGCGCCCTCGGCCACGACCACGATCCCGTAGCGCTTGCCCCGGCGCTCGTTCTCGGCGAGCCGCTGGCAGACCTTCTCGATGTCGAACGGGATCTCCGGGATGAGGATGGCGTCGGCCGATCCCGACGCGCCGGAGTGGAGCGCGATCCACCCGGCGTAGCGGCCCATGACCTCGACCACGAGGACGCGCTCGTGGGCGCTCGCGGTCGAGTGGAGCTTGTCGATGGCCTCGGTGGCGGTGGAGACGGCGGTGTCGAAGCCGAAGGTGGCGAGGGTGTCGGCGAGGTCGTTGTCGATGGTCTTCGGGACGCCGACGACGGGGACCCCCTTCTGCGAGAGCTTGTGCGCGATGGAGAGGCTGCCGTCGCCGCCCACCGCGACGAGCACGTCGAAGCCGAGGCGCCGGAAGTTCTCCACGATCCGGTCCGAGTCGTCCCGGTACTCCACCGCGCCGCTCTGGGTGCGCATCGGCGTCTTGAAGGGATCGCCGCGGTTCGTCGTGCCGAGAATGGTCCCGCCGTGCGCGACGATGCCCGCCACCCGCTCGGGCGTGAGCGCGACGATCTTGGAGGTGTCGAGGAGGCCCGCGTAGCCGGTCTGGATGCCGTGCACCTCCCAGCCGCGGCGGTGCGCCGCCAGCGTCACGGCGAAGAGGACGGCGTTCAGCCCGGGCGCGTCTCCGCCGCCCGTGTTGATCGCGATGCGCAGCCGGTCGCTCATGGGGCCTCCGCAGGCGACGCTATCCCGGCGGGGGCCGGCTCGGCAACGCGTCGACCGGCGGAGGATCCTCGGGCTCGGGCGGCGGCGCCGGGGGAGGTGGCGGCGGCGCCTCGTTCCCCTGGAACTGCAGCTCCACGCGGAACGTCACGCCCCAGGCCGAGTGGCGGCGCTTCTCCAGGGACCACGGCCAGGCCAGCTCCGGCTCGACCTCGATGAAGATCCAGCGGCGGTAGATGTCGCGGCGGGCCCGCGTGTAGAGGCGGAAGCGATCGAGATCCGGCGGCCTCGTGACGCCGTCCGCGGCCAGGGCCGGCCTCGAGACCCCGTTCACGGCGAGGGCGAGCTGCGCGGCGGTGTGCGAGTCGATGTAGGCGAAGAGCCCGAGCTCCGACCCCCATTCCACGCCCTGGCTCAGCTCGGTGATCGTGGCCGTGCCCGTGAGGCGCGAGACGAGGATCCGGCTGACGGGGTGCTCGAGCTCGAGCCCCTCCGACGTGCCGAAGCGCGTGTCGGTGCGCCAGAACCCCGTGACCACGCCTCGCGTGAGGAACCGCTTTCCGACGGGGACGGCCGCCCGGAACCGCACCTGGCCGAAGAGGCCCGGCGGAAGCCGCGTCAACACGCCCGCGCCCAGGTCCGCGTGGGAGAGGAGCGTATCGAGGAAGTAGAGGCGGAGCCCGGCGTTTCCCGTTCCGAGCGTGTCCTCCTCCTCGGGGTTCGTCGAGCCGGGGCGGCGCGGGAAGAGCGCCTGGAGCGCGTCCCGCGTGTCCGAGGAGATGACGACGCGCAGCCGCCGGAGCTGCTCGTTCAGGCCGGGCAGGCGCAGGTTCGCGCGCAGGCCCGTCGCGAAGATGGGGCGAGACGAGTCCTCGGTGAAGTGGACCTCGTTCCTCCAGCGGAAGAACGATCTCGAGCGCTCCGCGTCGAGGTTCCGCTCGTCCGAGAAGAACCGGTCGAGCCGGAGGACGGGCGCGAAGATCCGGTTCTCCACGAAGGCGTGCCCCACGTCGACCCAGTTGTTGTCGTCCTTGTCGGGCTGCTCCTTCACCGCCGCCGCGCCCTCCTTCGGCGAGGTCGAGTCCGGCTTCTTCTCGGGCGCGGCCGCGCCAGGCTCCGCCTCGGCGGGCTTCGGCTCGGGCGCGGCCGCGCCGGGCTCCGCCTCGGCAGGCTTCGGCTCGGGCGCGGCTGCGCCGGGCTCCTCCTCGGCGGGCTTCGGCTCGGGCGCGGGGGCCGCGGCGGGCTCCTCCGGCTTCTCGCCGGAACCCGGGCCCTGGGCGAGGCCGAGGGCGAGCGCGGTCCAGAGCGGTCGAAGGGGTGCGAGCACGGCGAGTGCACGTTAGCGGCAGACCGGAACGGGGGAAAGTGCCGGTTTCCGGGGGCGGCGGCCGTGGAGAGGTCCCCTCGCGAGGCGCCTCGCGCCCGTTCAGCCGCCGCGAGTCTCCCCGGCGGGCCCTTCCCCGGGGACGCCCGCCCGGCCCCGCGCCTGGAAGCGGCGCATCGTGCCGCGCGCGCGGAGCGTCCCCGGCTCGATGTCGAAGCCGGCCGCCTCCACCGCGCGCTCCGTCTCCCGGTTCGGATGGCAGCCGCCCGTGAAGGCGGTCCACGCCGGCTGGATGAGATCCTGGATCGCTCCCCACGTCCCGCGGGCCCGGACGTGCTCGAGGGCGCGGAGCGCTCCGCCCCGCCGGAGCACGCGCCGGACCTCGGCGAGCGCGGCGGCGGGATCGTCGACGCTGCAGAGGACGAGCCCGGAGAGCACCGTGTCGAAGGCGCCGTCCCGGAACGGGAGCGCCTCGGCGCGGGCCGCGACGAGCGGCACCCCCGGAGCGCGGCGCCGGGCGCGCCGGAGGCTGGCGAGGTGCGGATCCACCCCGACGGCGGCCGCTCCGGCGGCGAGGAGCGGCAGGTTGCGACCGGTGCCCGTGCCGAGATCGAGCGCACGGCTCGTCGCCCCGGCGACCAACCATTCCCGCCAGCGGCGCAGCCCGCTGCGCTCGGCGATGGCCATGCCGAGGTCGTAGACCCAGGGGATGCGCTCGACGCCTCGCACGATCAGTCCAGGTACCCCTGTGCCTGCAGGTTGAAGAGGTGCGCGTAGCGCCCACCCACGGCGAGGAGGTCGCGGTGCGAGCCGAGCTCCTCGAGCCTGCCGCCGTGGAGCACGGCGATGCGGTCCGCGATCCGCACGGTCGAGAAGCGGTGCGAGATGACGATGGCGGTCCGGTCGGCGGCGAGGGCCTGGAAGCGCTGGAACATCTCGTGCTCGCCCTCCGCGTCGATGGCGGCGGTGGGCTCGTCGAAGATGAGCACCTCGGCCTCGTCGCGCATGAAGGCGCGTGCCACGGCGAGCTTCTGCCACTGCCCCGCCGAGAGCTCCTGGCCGGTCTCGAACCAGCCGCCCAGCACGGTGTCGTAGCCCCTGGGCAGGGCCTCGATGACGGGCGCGGCGCCGCCGCGGCGGGCCGCCTCCACGATGCGGGGCCGGTCCTCCACGTGCGGAGGGCTCCCCACGCCCACGTTCTCCGCGGCCGTGAACTGGTACCGGACGAAATCCTGGAACACGGCCCCGATGCGCCCGCGCAGCTCGCGGGGGTCCATGTCGCGCAGGTCCACGCCGCCGTAGCGGATCTCGCCCTCCGTCGGATCGTAGAGGCGCAGGAGGAGCTTCACGAGCGTGGACTTTCCGGCGCCGTTCTCGCCCACGAGGCCGAGCTTCTCGCCGGGCGCGATGGTGAGGCTGAGCTCGCGCAGCGCCCAGCCGTCCTTCCCGGGGTAGCGGAAGGAGACGCGGTCGATCTCGATGGCCTCCGCGTGCCCGCGCGCCGGCGCCCGGGGCGGGCGGGCGCGGGGCGCCTCGCCGCCCGTGGCGATGCCGAGGTAGTCGAAGAGGTTCGACATGAAGAGCGCGTCCTCGTACATCGCGCCGACCGCCTGGAGGATCGCCTGGATGGCGCCCTGGCCCTGGCGGAAGACCAAGATGTAGAGCGTGAGGTCGCCGAGCGTGATCTCGGCGCGCGTGGCGCGGGCCGCCATGAGCGCGTACATGCCGTAGAAGGCGAGGAGCGACAGCGCGCCGAAGGCCAGGCCGGCCTTGAGCCTGCGCACGGCGAGGTGGCGGTCCTCCTCGAAGAACTTGCGGAAGAGGGCCCGGTAGCGCGAGAGGATGAGCGGGCCGAGGTCGAAGAGCTTCACCTCCTTCACGTGGGTGTCGCGCGTGAGGATCCACTCGAGGTAGTTGAGCCGGCGCCCCTCCGGGGCCCGCCAGGTCCACATGCGGAAGGAGTCGCCGGAGAGCCGCGCCTCGGCGAAGAACGCCGGGATCGACGCCGCCACGATGACGAGCACCGAGGCCGGGGAGAGGCGCAGGAGGAGGCCGGAGAGCGCGACGAGCATCACCGCGTTCTGCGCCACCGCGAAGACCTGCATGACGAGCGAGAGGGGCCGGGCCGACGCCTCGCGCCGGGCGTTCTGCATCTTGTCGTAGACGTCGGCGTCCTCGAAGTGGCGCAGCTCCAGCTCGAGCGCCTTCTCGAGGATCCGCTCGTTCACCCGGTTCCCGAGGGCGCCGCGCAACAGCTCGCGCCGGTGGCCGACCAGGCGGGAGGCCGCAAGCTGCGCGGACATGAGCCCGAGCTCGGCGGCGACGAGCCACAGCACGCGCGCGCGCTCCGGCTCCGCGCCGGTCCGGGCGGCGAGGACGACCCCGTCGACGATGAGCTTCCCCACCCAGGCGATGGCGGCGGGGAGGAGCGCGAGCACGAGCGTGAGCGCGCCCACGAAGACGGCGCCGGGGGCATCGGCCTCCCACACGAGCCGGAGCGTGCCCGGGACCTGGCGGAAGAGCGTCCGCGCGCCGCGGAGCCGCTCGCGGAGCGTTCGCGCGTCGGGAGGAGGGGGCGGCAGGTGCGAATGGCTTGCAGCCACGGGAGGACCGCATCATTAGCGGAGCGCCGCGTCGAAGTCGACCGCTGCGGCAAGGCGCGCCGGAACGACGGCGCGGCTTTTTTTCTCCGACGCGGTGTCGTAGATAGAAGCGAACGAATGAGCCTGCCCGACCGACGCAGCGACGCGACGACCGCCATGGCGCCGTCCGACTGGTCCATCGAGCGTGCCACCCAGTACTACAACGTGAGCGGATGGGGAGCGGGCTACTTCTCGGTCAACGAGAAGGGGCACGTCATCGTCCACCCCATGGGCCAGCCCGGCCCGGCCATCGACCTCATGGACGTGGTCGAGGACATCCGCGAGCGGAAGATCGGCTTCCCCTGCGTGGTGCGCTTCCAGGACGTGCTCCGGGCGCGGGTGAAGCAGATCAACGAGGCGTTCGGCAAGGCCGTCGCCGAGATGGGCTACGGGGCGCGCTACTTCGGCGTGTACCCCATCAAGGTGAACCAGATGCGCGAGGTGGTCGAGGAGATCCTCGACGCGGGCGCGCCCTATCACTACGGCCTCGAGGCGGGATCGAAGGGGGAGCTGCTCGTCGTCCTCGGCATGAACACCGATCCAGAGGCCCTCACCATCTGCAACGGCTACAAGGACGAGGAGTTCATGCGGCTGGCGCTCATGGGGCAGAAGCTCGGGCACACGGTGATGATCGTGCTCGAGCAGCTCAACGAGCTCGAGGTGCTCCTCAAGGTCGCCGACGAGATGGGCATCCAGCCGACGGCCGGGGTGCGGGTGAAACTGGCCACCGAAGGCTCGGGCCGCTGGGCCAAGAGCGGCGGCGAGCGAAGCAAGTTCGGCCTCGGCGCGGTCGAGCTCATGCGGCTGCTGGACGAGCTCGACCGCC
>DATDDC010000460.1:0-6957 GCA_036523995.1 Anaeromyxobacter sp. | reverse complement strand
CCGTCCCAGAACCGCTTGTTCACGATGGTCGCGTAGCCGAGGTAGCCGTGGTTCGAGAGCGTGAGGTGGCGCTGCACCTCGTGCATGCGCTGCGTCCAGAGGTTCGAGATGGGGTTCTCGGTGCCGTCGACGACCCCGGCGCGGAGCGCGGGGTACACGTCGGAGAAGGCCATGACCTGGGGCAGCGCGCCGAGCGCGCGCATCTGCGCGTCGAGCACCACGGAGGGCTGGATGCGCATGCGGAGCCCCCGGAAGTCGGCGGGGGTGCGAAGGGGGCGCCGCGCCGAGAAGCACTTGAACCCGTTGTCCCAGTAGGCGAGGCCGACGATGCCCTTCGCCTCGAGCTTCTCGAGGAGCGCCTTCCCCACCGGTCCCTGCGTGACCTTCCGGAGCGCGGCCTGGTCCGCGAAGATGAACGGCAGGTCGAAGACCTCGAACTCCCGCACGCCCAGCGGCCCGAACTTGGAGAGCGACGGCGCGAGCATCTGCACCGCTCCGAGCTGGAGCGCCTCGATCTCCTCGCGGTCCTTGTAGAGCGTGCTGTTCGGGAAGACCTCCACCCGCACCCTGCCGCGCGTCAGCTCCTCCGCGCGTCGCTTGAAGAACTCGGCCGCCTGGCCCTTGGGCGTGTCCACCGCCACGACGTGGCTGAAGCGGAGGACGATGGGAGGCGCGGCCAGCGCCGCGCCGGCGAAGGCGAGCAGGGCGCCTGCGGCGAGGCACCTCGGGACGAGGCGGTTGAACGGGGGGTGACGCATCGCGGCAATCGCCGGCCGGGCCGGCGGGAGGCGCATTGTCGCGCGGAGCGCGCCCGAACCGCCAGACCTCGCGGCCGAAACCGCGGCGGAATGAAGCTCCCGCCGCCCCCGGCCGTCCATTACGGTTGTCCACAATGGCGGCCCGCGAGCGGCGGCGGGTAGGCTGAGCGCCGCTCGACGAACCCCCCGTTCACGCGAAGGAGCTCCCCCCATGACGAAGAAGCTCGTTCCGATGCTCGCCGCGCTGGCGCTCGCCCTGCCGGGCGCGGGCCGCGCGCAGGTGAAGATCGGGTTCATCAACTCCATCACGGGCCCCGAGGCGCCCATCGGCGAGAGCCTGACGAACGGCCTCGAGCTCGCCCTCGAGGACCTCGGCAAGAAGGGCGTGAAGCTCCAGGTCATCCGCCAGGACGACACGGGCAAGCCCCAGATCTCCATGGGAGCGCTCGAGCAGCTCGCCACCGGCGACGAGGTCGGCATGGTGGTGGGCCCGTACTCCTCGGCCTGCGCGAACGCCGTGGCGAAGCAGGCGCAGAGCTACAAGGTGCCGCTCCTCATCCCCGTCGCCTCGAAGGAGGAGATCACGAGGCAGGGGTACGACTGGGTCTTCCGCCTGAACGCCCCGGCGCACGACTACGCCAACTCGCTCATCGACGCCGCCTCGAGCTTCGGGAAGCCGAAGACCATCGCCTTCATCTACGAGTCCACCGACTTCGGCTCCTCGGTGTCGGCGCTCGGCAAGGATTACGCCGCGAAGAAGGGGCTCAAGGTCGTGGCGGACGAGGCCTACCAGAAGGGCGCGCCGGACTACCGCTCCACGCTCACGAAGATCAAGGCGCAGAACCCGGACCTCGTCTTCATGGTCTCGTACGTGGCGGACGCCATCCTGCTCATGCGGCAGTCGCGCGAGGTGGGCCTGAAGCCCCAGGCCTTCCTGGGCGGCGGCGCCGGCTTCGACACCGCCCAGTTCCAGAGCGAGAAGGACATCTCGACGAACGTCTTCACGGTCACGCAGTGGACGGAGGACAACGGCAACCCCGGGTCCTCCGAGTTCGCGAAGCGGTATCACCAGCGGTTCGGGAAGCGGGCGCCGTACCATGCCGCCACCGCCTACGCCTCGATGATGATCGCCGGCGACATCGTCCAGAAGACGGGCGGCGATCGGAAGAAGATCAAGGAAGCCCTCTCGAAGGGCCAGTGGAACGGCATCATGGGCGACGTGAAGTTCGAGACGTTCGAGGGCTTCACGAACCAGAACAAGCACCAGATGGCGGTGACGCAGTACCAGCACGGCGACGCGGTGACGGTCTTCCCGCCGAAGTACGCGAAGGCGAAGCCGGTCTATCCGTTCCCGGGCTTCGCGAAGTGACGTCGAGCGCCGGCCCGAGGGGACCGGCGCGACATCGAGCTGGGGCGGCGGGCGGCGGCCGATGGGCCGCCGCCCTTCGTTCGCGTCGCGGCGCGGCACGTACCGTGAGCGGGCGTTGCGGTTACCCACGATGGCGCCGCACGGCGCGCCCGGAGTAGGCTGCGCCGCGTCCGGTCCGTTCGCGCGAAGTGAGCGCAGGGGCAGCCGGATGAGGCTGCCCCGGAGCGAACGGGGGGAGCGGGGGGGCGCGAGCCGCAGGCGAGTGTCCCCCCGACAGAACAGGAGCACGCGATGACGGTCTTCCTGCAGTCGGTGCTGAGCGGGCTCCTGGTGGGCGGTGTCTACGCGCTCATCGGGATCGGGCTCACCATCATCTTCGGCGTGATGCGCGTCATCAACTTCGCCCACGGCGAGCTGCTCATGCTGGGCATGTACGCGAGCTGGTGGATCTTCACGCGGTCCGGGCTCGACCCCTACGTCTCGCTCGTGGCGGTGGCGCTGCTGCTCTTCCTGTGGGGCGCCTTCCTCCAGAAGGTCTTCATCAACCGCGTCCTCAACGCCCTGCCGCAGAACCAGATCCTGCTCACCATCGGGCTCGGCCTCATCATGTCGAACGCGATGCTGCTCGTCTTCACCTCGGACTACCGCATCCTCACGACGTCGTACTCGTCCTCGAGCTTCGACGTGCTCGGCCTCTCCATCTCGCAGCCCCTCCTCTACTCCTTCCTCGTCACGGCGGTGATCACCACCGCGCTGTTCCTGTTCCTGCAGCGCACCGACACGGGCCAGGCCATCCGCGCCACGGCGCAGGACCGCGACGCCGCCCAGCTCATGGGCATCAACGTCCGCTGGACGAGCGTGCTCGCCTTCGGCATCGGCAGCGCCCTCGCCGGCACCGCCGGCGCGCTCATCGCGCCCACCTACTACATCTTCCCGCAGGTCGGCGGCGCCTTCACGCTCAAGGCCTTCGTCATCGTGGTGCTGGGCGGCATGGGCAGCATCGTCGGCGCCACGCTGGGCGGCCTCATCATCGGCGTGACCGAGTCGCTCGCCGCCATCTACGTGGCCTCGGGCCTGAAGGAGCTCGTGGTCTTCGTCCTCTTCCTCGCGCTGCTCCTCTTCAAGCCATCCGGCCTCCTCGGAAAGTCCCGGGCCTGATCCCGCAGGAGCGACCATGACGCCCTCCGCCCTCCCCTCCGGTTCGCAGCGCATGCAGCTCCCCGCGCTCCTCGCCTTCCTCGTGGCCGTCGCCGCGCTGGCGCTCTTCCCCTCCTTCGTGAAGAAGCCCTACGTCCTGCACATGGGCGTGATGCTCTTCCTCGCCGTCATCCAGGGACAGGCCTGGAACGTGATCGGCGGCTACACCGGCCAGTACTCGGTGGGGCACGCCGCCTACTTCGGCGTGGGGGCCTACGTCACGATGATGCTGCTCGAGGTCCGCCACGTCGCGCCGTGGTTCGGCATCTGGGTCGCCGTCGCCGCCGCGGTGGCGCTCGCCCTCGTCATCGGGAGCATCACCTTCCGGCTGCGCGGCCCGTACTTCGTCCTCGCCTCGATCTCGGTGGCCGAGATCATCCGGCTCGCCGCGCTCCACTTCAAGGACTACACGCGCGGCGCCGAGGGCTATCTCCTCAGCGAGATCCCGGACCTCCACCTCCTCGGGGCGGAGATCTCGTTCATCGGCAAGAAGCCCTTCTACCAGGCGGGCCTCGCCCTGGCGGTGGTGACCATCGCCGCGAACTGGGCCGTGCAGCACTCCAAGCTCGGCTACTACTTCCAGGCGATCCGCGAGGACCAGGACGCCGCCCACTCGCTCGGCATCCGGCTCTCCTTCTACAAGAACGTCGCGCTCGCCATCTCCGCGTTCTTCACCGCCTTCGCGGGCGGCTTCTACGCGATGTACGTGAAGTTCATCGATCCCAACATCGCCTTCGGCCTCGACGTCTCCGTGCAGATCGTCCTCATCGCCATCATCGGCGGGATCGGGACCATCATCGGGCCGGTGATCGGCGCGATGGTGCTCGTGCCGCTCTCCGAGATCCTGCGGAACCCGCGCGGCCTCGTGCAGGTGGGCGTGCTCCCCGCCGACTCCTCGGTGGTGCGCTTCATCGAGGCGTACCTCTCGAACGCGTGGCTCCTCGTCTACGGCGTCCTCGTGGTGGTGGTGATCCTGTTCGCGCCGGAGGGCGTCCTGGGAGTCATCCGCCAGGCCACCGCGCGCGTGCAGCGGCGCCGCACCACCCGCGCCGCTTCCCAGCCCGCCCAGGCCTAGGAGCGCGCCGTGGCCATGCTCGTCATCGATCGCGTCTTCAAGTTCTTCGGCGGCCTCGCCGCGAACTCCGACGTCTCCTTCTCCGTGGAGCCGGGGATGATCATGGGCCTCATCGGCCCGAACGGCGCCGGGAAGACCACGCTCTTCAACTGCATCACCGGGTACTACCCGCCGTCGAAGGGCGAGGTGCTCTTCAAGGGCACGCGCCTCAACGGCATGCAGCCGGACCAGGTGGCCCGGCTCGGCATGGTCCGCACCTGGCAGAAGGTGCGGCCGCTCGCGAAGCTCACCGTGCTCGACAACGTCATGGTGGGCGCCCTGCTCCGGACGGGCTCGCTCCGGAAGGCCCGCGAGGCCGCCCTGGAGCAGCTCCGGGTGGTGCGGCTCGAGAACAAGGCCTCCATGCTCGCCGGCGGCCTCCCCATCGGCGAGCGCAAGAAGCTCGAGGTCGCCCGCGTCCTCGCCACGAAGCCCGAGCTCCTCCTCCTCGACGAGGTGATGGGCGGGCTCAACCCGGCCGAGTCCGAGGAGATCATCCAGCTCATCCTCGAGCTCAAGAAGCACGGCCTCACGCAGATGGTGATCGAGCACGACATGAAGGCCATCATGCGGATCTCGGACCGCATCGTCGTGCTCAACTCGGGCGAGAAGCTCGCCGAGGGGACGCCGCAGGAGATCGCGAACCACCCCGAGGTCATCGCCGCCTACCTGGGCGAGCGGGTCGAGGCCTAGCCATGCTCCGCATCTCGAAGCTCAACTTCTCCTACGGCGACCTCAAGGTCCTCTGGGACGTGGACCTCGAGGTGAAGGACGGCGAGATCGTCACGGTGCTCGGGGCGAACGGCGCCGGGAAATCGACCATCCTGCGCAACGTGTCCCGGCTCGTGAAGGCGTCCTCCGGCGCGCTCAGCCTCGACGAGCACGATCTCACGCGGCTCGCTTCGCACGAGGTGGTGGAGCTGGGCGTCGTGCAGGTCCCGGAGGGGCGGCGCATCTTCCCCGAGATGACCGTCATCGAGAACCTGCGCATGGGCTCCTTCGTGAAGGCCACGCGCAAGGACCGCGAGCGGAACATGGAGCGCGTGTTCTCGCTCTTCCCGCGGCTCGCCGAGCGCAAGGGCCAGCTCGGCGGCACCATGTCCGGCGGCGAGCAGCAGATGCTCGCCATCGCCCGCGGGCTCATGGCGAACCCGAAGGTGCTCCTCCTCGACGAGCCGAGCCTCGGGCTCTCTCCGCTGCTCGTGAAGAGCATCTTCGAGATCATCAAGGAGATCAACAAGCAGGGGACCACCATCCTGCTCGTCGAGCAGAACGTCTACCAGTCCCTGCACATCACCCACCGTGCATACGTCCTCGAGACCGGTCGGGTGGTACTCTCCGGCACCGGGGAGGAGCTCCTCGGCAACGCGCACGTGAAGAAGGCCTTCCTGGGGATGTGACCATGGCGAACAAGCTGACCGTCGGCGAGTGGATGACGAAGAACCCCATCACCATCGAGCAGGACGCCTCGATCATCGAGGCCATCCACCTCCTCAAGGAAAAGAACATCCGCCGCCTGCCCGTCCTGAGCAAGGGGAAGCTCGTCGGGCTCGTGACGGAGAAGATGCTCTACGGATACATGCCGGCGAAGGCCACGAGCCTCGACCAGTGGGAGCTCCACTACCTCCTCTCCAAGACGCCCGTGAAGGCGGCCATGAACCCGAAGCCGCACACGGTCCCCTCCGACGAGCCCATCTCCGAGGTGGCGAAGCTGCTCCACGACCGGAAGCTGAACGGCGTCCTCGTGGTCAGCAAGAAGGGCGAGCTCGAGGGGCTGCTCACCACGACGAACGCCCTCGAGGCGCTCATCTGGTTCACGCAGCTCGCGGGAAAGTAGAGGCCGCTCACCCGGGCTTCGCGCTCCCCAAGGACCCTCCGGGCGACCCAGGGTCACCCCGACCCCGCTTCGAAGGGCAGGGTTCGCGCGGAGTCGCACCAGGGAGGCGCGGCGCCGTTCCTGCAAGCGCCCTCGCGGTGGCGTCGCCGCCTCTCTCCGCCATCCAGATCCAGCATCAGCGCCGTACCGCCCTCCTGGGCGCGGCGCTGGTCGCGCCCTTCGCGCTCGCCGACCTCACCCAGGACGGCTCCGGCCGCTCGGTGGCCATCCTGCTCGCCGCGCGCGCCGCCTGGATCGTCGCGCTCCTCCTGGGCGCGAGGCTCCTCTCGGCGCGGGTGCCGCGCGCCGGCCTCTCGGCCTTCGTCATGAGCGGGGCCACCGCCGCGGCGGTCCTCGTCATCGTGACGTGCTCCGGAGGCACGCGCAGCGGCTACTTCGCCTTCCTCCTCGCGCTCCCCTTCTGCATGCTGGTGCTCCTCCCGGGCCACCTCTTCGCCGCCATCACGAGCGGCGGCATCGGCATCGCCGCGGGCGCCCTCATGCTCGCCGAGGCCGGGGCGCCCGCGCTCGAGGTCGTGCGCTGGGCGGGGACCGGCTTCGGGTCGTCGATCCTCGCGGCGTACGCGACGCACGTGAGCGGCCTCCTCATCCAGCGCGAGCTCGACGCCGCCCGCGCCCGCTC
>DATDDC010000459.1:0-8924 GCA_036523995.1 Anaeromyxobacter sp. | reverse complement strand
GGTCGGGGTCGGGCTCGCGGTCGAGGTCGGGGTCGGGGTCGAGGTCGAGGTCGAGGTCGGGGTCGAGGTCGGGGCCGCGGTTGGGGTCGCGGTCGCGGTCGAGGTCGCGGTCGGGGTCGGGGTCGGGGTCGCGGTCGGGGTCGGGGTCGGGGTCGCGGTCGAGGTCGAGGTCGCGGTCGCGGTCGCGGTCGCGGTCGGGGTCGCGGTCGCGGTCGCGGTCGAGGTCGGGGTCGAGGTCGCGGTCGAGGTCGCGGTCCCGCTCGGCCCCAGGTCGCGCACCGCCCGCGGTCCCGCGGCGGCCCCGTTGATGTAGACTCCGCGCCCCATGATCATCGACGGAAAGCAGATCGCCGCGAACGTCCGGGCCGAGGTGACCCTGGCCGTTCAGGACCTGCGGCGGAGGGGCGTCGAGCCCGGGCTGACGGTGGTGCGCGTGGGCGAGGACCCGGCCTCCGCCATCTACGTCCGCGGCAAGCGCAAGGACTGCGAGGAGGTCGGGATCCGCTCCGACGAGCACCACCTGCCCGCCGACACCTCCCAGGCCACGCTCATGGCGCTCGTCGCCCGGCTGAACGCGGATCCTGCCGTCCACGGGATCCTCGTGCAGCTGCCGCTGCCGAAGGGGCTGGACGAGCGCGCGGTCCTCGACGCCATCGATCCGCGCAAGGACGCCGACGGCTTCCATCCCTTCAACGTGGGCGCCCTCTCGATCGGCATCCCGGGGACCCCGCGCCCCTGCACGCCCGCGGGCGTGATGCGCATGCTCGGCGAGGCCGGCGTGGACCCCAAGGGGAAGCGCGCCCTCGTGGTGGGCCGCTCGAACATCGTGGGGAAGCCCATGGCGATGATGCTGCTCGAGCGCCACGCCACCGTGACGATCGCCCACTCGCGCACCGCCGACCTCGCCGCGGAGGTGGGCCGCGCCGACATCCTCGTCGCCGCCATCGGCAAGGCCGAGCTCGTGAAGGGCGCGTGGGTGAAGGAGGGGGCCGTGGTGATCGACGTCGGCATGAACCGGCTCCCGGACGGCCGGCTCGCCGGCGACGTGGAGTACGCGGCCGCGGCGAAGCGCGCCTCGGCCATCACGCCGGTGCCGGGTGGCGTCGGCCCCATGACGCGCGCCATGCTCCTCGTCAACACCGTCGAGCTGGCGCGGCGCGCGGCGCGCTGATGATGACGCCCGGCCGAGCCAGCCGGGCGGTGCGAGCCTCCCTCCTCCCGGCAGGCGGCCGGGCCGCGGCGACCCACCGCGCCTCCCGCCCGGTCCGGCGGGAGATTGCGACGGCGCACCCATGGAGCCGGTGCTAGAATCCGCCGCGCCTTTCCGCCACGAGCCAGCCCGAGCCCCTTCCATGGCCCAGAGAACGCCCCTCTACGACACGCACGTCCGGGCCGGCGCCCGAATGGTGGAGTTCGCCGGATGGGAGATGCCGGTGCAGTACGCCGGCATCCTCGACGAGCACGAGGCGGTGCGCACCCGCGTGGGCCTCTTCGACGTCTCGCACATGGGGGAGGTGGTCTTCCGCGGCCCCCGCGCGCTGGAGGCGCTCGGCCGCGCGTTCACGAACGACCTCTCCAAGGCGAGCGACGGCCAGGCGCAGTACGGCTGCCTGTGCCGGGACTCCGGCGGCATCGTCGACGACGTCGTCGTGTACCGCCGCGCCGCCGACGACCTCCTCGTCTGCGTCAACGCCGCGAACCGCGCGAAGGACTTCGAGTGGCTCCGCGCCCACGCCGGCGGCGCGGACGTCTCGAACGAGTCGGACGAGTGGGCCCAGCTCGCGCTGCAGGGACCCCTCGCCGCGCAGGTGCTCCAGCGGCTGACCAAGCTCAACCTCTCTGCGATGAAGACCTACCGTTTCGCCGCGGGCGACGTGGCGGGGATCGCCGCCCTCGTGGCCCGCACCGGATACACGGGCGAGGACGGCTTCGAGCTCTTCGTGGCCTCGGCCAAGGCGCCGCAGCTCTGGGCCGCGCTCATGGAGGCGGGCCAGCCGGAGAAGATCGCGCCCGCGGGCCTGGGCGCCCGCGACTCGCTCCGGCTGGAGATGGCCTACCGGCTCTACGGCTCGGACATGGACGACGGGACGACGCCCCTCGAGGCGGGGCTCGCCTGGGTGGTGAAGCTCGACAAGGGCGACTTCGTCGGCCGGGACGCGCTCGTGAAGCAGAGGGAGGCGGGCGTGCCGCGCAAGCTGGTGGGGTTCACGCTCACCGACCCCGGCATCCCGCGCCACGGCTATCCGGTCCTGCAGGACGACCGCAAGGTGGGCGACGTGACGAGCGGCACGAAGAGCCCGTCGCTCGGGATCTCCATCGGCCTCGCCTACGTCCCCACCGCCCTCGCGGCGGAGGGCTCCGGCTTCGCGGTCGAGATCCGAGGGCGCGCGGCGGCTGCACGCGTGGTGAAGACGCCCTTCTACACCAGGAAGTGATGGAGGAAGCGAACATGGATTTCCCCGAGGACCTCAGGTACACGCGCGAGCACGAGTGGGCCCGCAGGAAGGGCAAGAACGTCGTGGTGGGCATCACCGACTTCGCGCAGGATCAGCTCGGCGACGTCGTCTACGTCGAGCTTCCCGACGTGGGCGACCCCGTGAAGAAGGGCGAGTCCTTCGGCGTGGTCGAGTCGACCAAGGCCGTCTCCGAGCTGTTCGCGCCCATCACCGGCAAGGTGGTCGAGGTGAACGACCCCCTCTCCGACGCGCCCGAGACCATCAACGAGGATCCCTACGAAGAGGGCTGGATGATCGTGGTCGAGCCCTCCGAGCCCAAGGAGCTCGACGCGCTCATGGACGCCAAGGCGTACCGGGCCTTCATCGAAGAGCAGGAGTAGGCGGAGACATCCCTTGCGCTACCACCCCCACACGCCGGACGACGTCCGGGCGATGCTCGACGCCGTCGGCGCGGCGAGCCTCGACGACCTCTTCCGCTCCATCCCCAAGCCGCTGCGGCTCTCGCGCGCGCTCGACGTCCCGCCGGCGCTGGACGAGATCGCGCTCTTCGGCGAGCTCGGCCGCCTGGCGGCGAGGAACGACGTCGCCCATCCGCCCTTCGCCGGGGCGGGGTGCTACCCGCACCACGTGCCGCCCGTCGTGGATCAGCTCCTCCTGCGCGGCGAGTTCTTCACCGCGTACACGCCCTACCAGCCGGAGATCTCGCAGGGGACCCTGCAGGCCCTGTTCGAGTGGCAGACCTTCGTCTGCCTGCTCACGGGCCAGGACGTCTCGAACGCCTCCATGTACGACGGCGCCACCGCCACCGCCGAGGCGGCGCTCATGGCGACGCGCCTCACGGGCCGGAAGAAGATCGCCGTCTCCGCCGCGGTTCACCCCGAGTACCGCAAGGTGGTCGCGACCTACCTGCGCTCGACGCACGACGAGATCGCCGTCATCCCCTTCGGCAAGGACGGGCGCACCGACCTCGCGGCCCTCCAGAAGGCCGTGAACGGCGACACCGCCTGCGTGATCGTCGGCTGGCCGAGCTTCCTGGGCGTGGTGGAGCCCCTGCCCGAGATCGCCGCCATCGCCAGGAAGGCCGGCGCGCTCACGGTCTCCGTGACCACGGAGGCGGTGGCCCTGGGCATGCTCCAGGCGCCCGGCGCCCTCGGCGCCGACGTGTCGGTGGGGACCTTCCAGAGCTTCGGCAACCCCATGACCTTCGGCGGCCCGGCCCCCGGCTTCTTCGCCACGCGCGAGGCGAACGTCCGGCAGATGCCCGGCCGCATCTGCGGCGCCACCGTCGACAAGCACGGACGGCGCGGCTTCGTCCTCACCCTCTCCACCCGCGAGCAGCACATCCGGCGCGAGAAGGCCACGTCGAACATCTGCACGAACTCGGGCCTGTGCGCGCTCGGCGCGACCATGCACCTCGCCCTTCTCGGCAAGAACGGGCTCGCCGACCTGGCCCGCCTCAACCACGAGCGGGCGCGCCTGCTGCGCGACGCCATGAAGCGGGCGGGCTTCGAGCCCGTCTTCTCCGGCCCGACCTTCAACGAGACGGCCTTCGACGTGGGCGACGCCGAGGCCGCGCTCCATCGCCTCGCCAAGAAGGGCATCGTGGCCGGTGCGCCGCTGGCGCGCTGGTACCCCGACCTCCCCAGGGCCAAGGGCGCCCTGCTCTGCGTCGCGACGGAGCTCCACTCCCCCGAGCTCATCGAGCTCTTCGCGCAGTCGGTGAGGGGCTAGGCGATGGCGAACCCGACGGGCTGGAAGCCTGCGATGGAGAAGGACGCGAAGGGCGGCGCCGCGGCGGAAGGCGCCCCGGAGCGCCCGGGCGCGGCCGGCGCCGCGCGCGGCCTCGTACACGAGGAGCCGCTCCTCTTCGAGCGCGGCTCCGTGGGCCGCTCGGGCGTGTCCCTGCCGAAGCCGTCCGGCGCGGCGGATCCGGCGAAGGAGATCCCGCAGGCGCTCCTCCGCGCCTCGGTCGACGGCATGCCCGAGGTGTCGGAGCTGGAGGTGATCCGGCACTTCACGCGCATGTCGGTGTGGAACCACGGCATCGACACCGGCTTCTACCCGCTCGGCTCCTGCACCATGAAGTACAACCCGAAGTCGTCGGAGGCGCTGGCGCGCCTGCCCGGCTTCGCGAACGTGCATCCCCTCGCCCCGGCGGAGATGTGCCAGGGAGCGCTCGAGCTCATGTTCCACCTCGAGCGCGCCCTCTCGGAGATCGCCGGCTTCGACGCCACGACGCTCACCCCGGCGGCGGGCGCGCACGGCGAGCTGTGCGGCCTCATGGTGATCCGCGCCTGGCACGAGTCCAAGGGGAACCCGCGCAAGAAGGTGCTCCTCCCGGACACGGCGCACGGCACGAACCCGGCCTCTGCGGCCCTGAACGGCTACGAGGTGAAACAGCTCGCCTCGGGGAAGGACGGGCGCCTCCATCCCGAGACCGTCAAGGCGGCCATGGGCGAGGACGTCGCCGCCATCATGCTCACGAACCCGAACACGCTCGGGATCTTCGAGAGCCACATCGCGGAGATCGCGGAGATCGTCCACGCCAAGGGCGGCCTCGTGTACGGCGACGGCGCCAACATGAACGCGCTCCTCGGCGTGGCGCGCCCGGGCGACATGGGCTTCGACGTGATGCAGTACAACCTGCACAAGACCTTCGCCACGCCGCACGGCGGCGGCGGCCCCGGCTCCGGCCCCGTGTCGGTCAAGGCGAAGCTCGCGCCCTTCCTGCCCTTGCCCGTCGTCGTGAAGGAGGGCGAGACGTACCGGCTCGTCGCCGAGGAGAGGGAGCGGCCGCAGTCGGTGGGAAAGCTCCGCGAGTTCTGGGGCAACTTCGCCATGTTCGTCCGCGCCTGGGCGCTCATCCGCGAGTACGGGCCCGAGGGGCTCGCCCAGACCGGCAAGCTCGCCGTGCTGAACGCGAACTACCTGCGCGCCCTGCTCAAGGGCGCCTACGAGCTGCCGTACGAGACGGACTCCCTCCACGAGGTCGTCTTCGACGACGGCGCGCAGAAGGACGCCGGCGTCACCACCATGGACGTGGCGAAGCGGCTCATCGACCACGGCGTGCACCCGCCCACCATCTACTTCCCGCTCGTGGTGCACGGGGCGATCATGATCGAGCCCACCGAGACGGAGTCGAAGGAGACGCTCGACCGCTTCGCCGAGGCGATGAAGGCCATCGCCGCGGAGGCGAAGAGCGATCCCGAGGCCGTGAAGTCGGCGCCGACGAAGCCCTTCCGAGCGCGCCTCGACGAGACGCGCGCCGCGAGGAAGCCCGTGCTCCGGTGGAGGCCGGGGATGAAGGTGGAGTAGGGCGCGGCGCCGGCCGCGGCTCCCACCTCGACCGCGACCTCGAGCCGGATCCCGGCGGCGGCCGCGACCTCGAGCTCCCGCCCTACTGCACCGGCGTGGGCGCGCGGAAGATGCGCAGGCCCGTGTGGCCGACCTCGAGGAAGAAGCCGAACGAGAACTTGATCTCGCCCCGCTCGTCGACGATGCCGCGCGGCGGGTTCATGAACGGCTGCGCCGTGCGGAACGCCGTCAGGGCGGCCCGATCGAGGAACTCCACCCCGCTCGTCTGCTCCACCACGAGCGACTTGAGGCGCCCCGTGTCGTCGAGCGTGACGCCGAGCAGCGTGAAGCGGTCCTTGTAGCCAAACATGGTGCGGTCCGGGTCGCGCGCCTCGAGCGGCGTGAGCGGGTCCCACGCCGCCGCCACGGCCTGCTTGATCCGGTTGAAGTAGGTGGCGTACTTCCAGCCCTTCGCGTTGAGGAACGTGCCTTCGCCCTCCTCGATGCCGTCGAGGTGATCGGGCGCCGGACCGCCCGCGACGCGGGCCAGCGTGCCGGGCGCGATGAGCGGGTTCTCGGAGGGAGCTCCCGAGCGCTTCACGCCGCCCTCTCCTCCTGCGCCGGGCGCCGGAGCGGGCGCTGCGGCCTCCCGTGGGCTGCGGGCGCCGGGGAGGTCTCCGTCGGTCGACGGGGGCGCCACCGCGACCTTCTGCTCGCCGGCGCGCTTCGCCCCGGGCGTGCCCTCCTGGCCGGGCACGCTCTTGTCCGCCCGGCCGTCCTGCCCGGGCGGCGCGGCCGACGGCGAGCCGGGCGCCGAGGGCGTGGGCAGCGGCCGCTCGTAGCCGGCCTTCGCGTGGCGCGAGCGCGTCTCCTTCTCCACGCTGCTGTCGTGCTCCGAGAGGAAGCGCGAGTCCTTCGGCTTCTTGCCGTTCGTCTGCCCGAGGTCGACGACCTGCCCCTTCTCGATCTTCTCGGGCTCGGGCGGGGGCGCCGGCGGGCGGGGCATGACGAACGGCGTGAGGGGCCGGGGCGCCGACGGCGCGCCGGCGATGGCGCGGTTCGCGGCCCACCGCGAGGCCGAGATGGGCGCGAGCGAGACGCGCTTCACGTCGCCGGGCACGGGCATCTGGAAGGCGCCCGCGCGGGCGAGGAGCACGAAGATCGCGACGTTGAGAAGGAGCGAGGCGACGATGGCGGCGCCGATGCGCCGGCCGGGCCGCTCGCGGACCTTCGCGCGTCGGAGGCTCGGACCTAGGTGCGCCATCTTCCGCCCATGTTAACAGGCGGGCTGCTGATTTCCCGCCGGACGTCCTGGCATTCCCCCGCCCGGCCTCCCCAGTCGGGGTGCGGCCCCGCTCACTTGTCGCGGTACGTGATCCGCCCGCGCGTGAGGTCGTAGGGAGACAGCTCCAGCTTCACCCGATCGCCGGGGATGATGCGGATATGGAACTTCTTCATCTTGCCGGACGCGTAGGCGAGGACCGTCGGGCCCTGGTCGACCTTCACCCGGTACATCCCACCGGCGAGGGCCTCCTCGACGGTCCCCTGTACCTCGATCCCCGGTTCCTTCTCGCTCATCGATGTCCCTTCTCGCTCCCTTTCTTCGCCCCCTCAAGCGCGAGCGGCCCCGGTCACCCGAGGCCGCCCGAGAATCCTTCTGGAAGGATTCTTACGCCTTGCGTACGTTCGCCGCCTGAAGCCCCTTGGGGCCCTGTGTGACGTCGAACTCGACGCGCTCACCCTCCTTCAGGGTGCGGAAGCCGTCCATCTGGATCGCGGTGTGGTGGACGAAGACGTCCTCCCCGCCTTCCTGGGAGATGAAACCATAGCCCTTCGCGTCGTTGAACCACTTCACGGTACCGTTCGCCATCGCTTCACACATCCTTCTTCGAGACCAAGCGAGCCGACCGCCGGCCCGCGGGCGGACGAGGGGCACGGACCCTCGACCTGGCCGCGAACTATCCCCGAAACGAACGCTTCGGGTCAAGAAGCGCGGCGCCAAAAATGCGCGCAAGAAAGTGGACCTGCGCAGTCGAGCTCGTTGACCCTCAGTCTCGTATTCACTGGGAGAGAGCGCGGAGCAACGCCTCGGCTCGCTTGCCGACGGCCGGGTCCGGCTCCGCCGCCAGGGAGGTGAGCTCGGCCCTGGCCTCGTCGCGCCCGTGCGGCAGCAACAGGAGGCTCTCCGCGCGCGCCAGGCTGGCGTGGGGGTCGCCCGGCGCGAGCTTCACCGCCACCTCCGCGCAGAAGCGGGCCGCGAGCGGGTTCCCGAGCCGCCGGTGGGCGCGGGAGAGGAGCGCCCACGCGCCGGGGTCCTTGTGGTTCGTGACGACGAGCCCTTCGAGGATGGAGCGGGCGATGTCCACCCGCCCCGCCTCGAGCTCCGCCTCGGCGAGGCAGGCGATGGCGTCGCCGATCTCCTGGGTGATCCCTTGCTCCTCGGCGAGCGTCCTCCCGCTCGCCATGACGTCGAGGGGCTTCATGGCGGCTCCTAGCGGATGTTGTTCACGACGCCCATCCGCGTGTCGTGGTTCGACTTCAGGATGGCCGAGACGAGGCCGAACATCTCCTGCTGCTTCTGCTGGATGCGCTGGATCTGCGTGAAGATCATCTGCGTCTCGGCATCGCTCAGGGCCTTGCCGCCGCCGCTCGCCGGCTTGGAGCCGCCCTCGCTCGGCTTCGAGCCGCTCCCGCCCGAGGAGCCGGACCCTCCTTCCCCTTCGAGCGACGAGGCGAGCTTCGAGGCCGTGGCGACGATCTCGGGACCGTTCTTCAGGAGGAACGGCGCGAGCTCGGGGGCCCCCAGCGCGGTGGCACCGGCGGCGAGGACCGGCCCGCCCACCTGCTTCAGCACGTCGGCGACGGCGGGGATCTGGAGCGCGGCCGTGGCCGGCGAGACCACCCCCTCGATGAAGTCGGCGATGCTGCCCAGGCCTCCCAGGAGGCCGCCGCCCTTCTTCTTCGAGCCGGAGGAGCCGGACGACCCGGACGACTTCGCGTCGGAGGACTTCTTGGCCGTCTCCGACGCGCCGATCTGATCCATCTTGTCCTGGATCTCCTTGTCCCACTTCGCGCTCAGGTACGCGAGGAGCTGGATGAGCTTGTCCTCGATGGAGAGCGTCGGGTCGTGCAGGAAGTCGAGCGGATCCTTCGCGGGCTTCTTCGGAGACGGCG
>DATDDC010000458.1:0-5044 GCA_036523995.1 Anaeromyxobacter sp. | reverse complement strand
GGCTGCGCTCGTCTGACGCCTTCGTGCTGCGGCGCTGCCAGATCCTCCTGGCGAGTGCCCGTGGCGAGCGAGCCCCGGCGATTGCCCGCAGCCTGGGCTGCGATCCGTGCACCGTCCACGACGCGATCACCGCATTCACGGCGCACGGGCTGGCCTGCCTCACGGATCGTCCCGCTCGCCTCGCGCCACGAGGGCGTCGCCATCGTCACGGCGCGGCCCGTGCTCCGGAGCCCGCCCGCGGCGCGGGCGCTCTCGCTCCTCCGGCGCGGCGGGAACGTGGCGCTCGTTCACGTCCTCCCCGACGGCGAGCGGGGGAAGACGCTCCGGGAGCTGGAGCGCGCCGCGAGCGCGCTCCTCCGCGCCGGCTGCACGCGGCGGAGCCTCGTCGTCGCCGTGGGCGGGGGCGCGGTCTCCGACGCGGCGGGCTTCCTCGCCGCCTCGTTCATGCGCGGCGTCGAGTGGGCGGCCGTCCCGACCACGCTCCTCGCCATGGTGGACGCGGCCATCGGCGGGAAGACGGCGGTGAACCTGCCGGTCGCGAAGAACGCCGTGGGCGCGTTCCATCCGCCGTCGGCGGTGCTGGCCGACCCCGCGGCGCTCGCCACCCTTCCCGCCCGCGAGCTGCGCTCCGGCATGGGCGAGGTGCTGAAGTACGCGGCGCTCCGGCCCGCGCTCCTCGGCGAGATCTCGGCCCTCGGGCGCGCCCCGCCCCCGGCGGCGCTCGTCGCGGCATGCGCCCGCGCCAAGGTCGAGGTGGTGAGGCAGGACCCCACCGAGAAGGGCGCGCGAAAGCTCCTCAACCTCGGGCACACCTTCGGCCACGGCGTCGAGGCCGCCGGCCGCTTCGAGCGATTCACCCACGGCGAGGCCGTCGCCGTCGGGCTCGCCTTCGCCTTCCGCCTCGCCCGCCGGCTCGGGAGGCTCGGGCCGCTCGCCGTCGCCGAGATGGAGGACGCCATCTGCGGCGCGGGCCTGCCCGTCCGGGTTCCCGCCGCGACGGCGCGCCGCGCGGCCGCGCTCATGGGCTACGACAAGAAGCGCACCTCCGCGGGCCTGCGCTGGGTCCTGCCGCGCGAGCAGGGGGCCGCCTGGACGGTGGACTGGGACGTCGTGGCGCCGCCGGCCGACGTGGCGGCCACCGTGGACGAGATCGCAGGCAGGTGAGCGGACCCGCTCGGACCCGTACGGGTCTATCCTCGTCGCGCCCGACCCGAGGATCGGATAGTCTCGCGCCGGAGGCGCCATGATACTTCTCGTGAACGGGCCCAACCTGAACCTGCTCGGCGAGCGCGAGCCCGACGTGTACGGAAGGACCACGCTCCGCGAGATCGAGGACATGGTGCGCCAGGCGGCGGCCGGCTGGAAGGTCGAGATCGCGGCCTTTCAGTCGAACCACGAGGGCGAGATCATCGACTTCATCCAGGAGAACCGGAAGCGGGCCCGGGGAATCATCGTGAACCCGGGCGCGCTCACGCACACGAGCTACGCCCTCCTCGACTGCCTCAGGGCCGTGGACCTCCCCGCCATCGAGGTGCACCT
Source organism: Anaeromyxobacter sp. (assembly GCA_036523995.1). GTDB lineage: Bacteria > Myxococcota > Myxococcia > Myxococcales > Anaeromyxobacteraceae > Anaeromyxobacter. The sequence continues at coordinate 3,505 of DATDDC010000458.1, read as the reverse complement.
CTCGAACATCCACACGCGCGAGGAGTTCCGGCGCGCGAGCGTCATCGCCCCGGCCTGCCGCGGCCAGATCAACGGGCTCGGGCCGCGCGGGTACCTGCTCGCGGCCGAGTGGCTGTGCGCCGAGACCGCCCGTCCGCTCCGGGTGGCGCGGCCGAAGCGCGCCGCGCGCCTCGGGCGCTGAAGCCCGCATGCCACGGGTGGCGGTGCTCCTCCCCGCCCGCGACGCCGCCCGGACGGTGCGGGCGGCGGCCGCGTCGATCCTGCGCCAGACGGAGCGGGACCTCGCCCTCGTCTGCGTCGACGACGGCTCGACCGACGGGACGTCCGAGATCCTGGTCCGCCTCGCCGAGCGCGACCGCCGCGTCACCGTGATCCGCGGCCCGGGCCAGGGCATCGCCCGCGCCCTCGCGCTCGGCCTCGATCGGTGCGACGCGGACGTGGTGGCGCGGATGGATGCGGACGACGTCTCGCACCCGCGCCGCCTCGCGCTCCAGCTCGAGGCGCTCGAGGCGGAGCCCGCCCTCGCCGCGGTGGGCGCCCGGGTGCGGCTCTTCCCGCGGCGTCACGTCCGCGGCGGCATGGTCCGCTACGCGGCCTGGCTCAACGGCCTCACCACGCCCGGCGACGTCGAGCGCGATCTCCTCGTCGAGTCGCCGCTCGTCCACCCGGCCGCCGCCATCCGGCGGACCGCGCTCCAGGCGGCCGGCGGCTGGCGCGAGGGGCCCTTCCCGGAGGACTACGACCTCTGGCTCCGCCTCGCCGAGAGGGGAGGGCGGCTCACGAACCTCCCCCCGCTCCTCCTCGACTGGCGGGACTCGCCCCGGCGGCTCACCCGCACCGACCCTCGCTACGCGCTCGAGCGCCACGTGGCGCTCAAGTGCGCGTTCCTCGCCCGGGGCCCGCTCGCTCGGCGGCGCGAGGTGGCGCTCTGGGGAGCGGGCCGGACCGGGAAGGCGTTCGCGGACGCGCTCCTCGCGCGCGGCGTCTCCGTCGGGCTCTTCGTCGACGTCGACCGCCGCAAGATCGGCCGCACCCTCCGCGGCGCGCCCGTGGTCGGTCCCGGCGAGGTCGGCCGGGCGCGCGGGCTGCCGCTCCTCGTCGCGGTGGGGGCCCCCGGCGCGCGCCGGCTCATCCGCGCCGAGCTCTCGCGGGCGGGGTTCCGCGAGCTCCGCGACTACCGCTGCGTCGCGTGACGGCCGCTCGCCGGGATGGCTCGACCTGGGACCGCGCCGCGGCTATCGTCGAGCTGCCGTGGGCGACTTCGATCTCGGGACGTTCCGCCGCGACCTCGTGCGCCGGACCGCGGAGGCGGTCCAGGACCTCCGCCGCCGCATCGGCTCGGAGCACCTCTACGGCTTCGCGCTCTTCACGAGCGGCGAGTCGGGCTACGCCCACGTCCGGGCCTCCGCGAGCTCGGAGGAGGGGCTCGCCCGCCGCGCCGACCGCATGGCCGAGGCGGACACGCGCTTCCGCGGCGAGTCGGGCCGGCGGCTCCTGCGCTGGAACGCGCCGGAGTGGGCCTACCACGACTTCTCGGAGGGGGTCCGCGCCCTGGCCCTGCCCGATCCCGCCGGCCGCCGCGAGACCCTCGACGCGGCCATCTACGAGGCGTTCGTGGGGGCCCTCAAGGCGGCCGACCGCGCCGGCCTGTTCGGCCGCGGGGCGGAGCGAGCCTTCCTGACCGTGAACATCCTCTGCGACCACCCCTCGCCCGCCTTCTTCCGCAAGGGGCTCGTGCGCCTCAACCCCGTGCCCACCGTGGAGCGCCACGAGCACGAGACCTCGATGGAGCCCTTCGCCCGCTGCGTGAACCGCGCTCCCCGGCGCGAGCGGATGCGCATCTGGCTCGCCCTCTACGAGGACCTCTACATGGAGTGGAAGACGCCCATCGCCGAGGAGGCGCGGTCGCGCGGGTACTCCCCCTGGGAGGTCGAGGAGGAGCTCGTCAAGTTCGGGCCGAAGCTCGTGCCGAAGCTCGTGGACATGCTCGAGCACTACGGCTACGCGACGGCGTTCGACCACAACCGCGGCCTCGAGACGCGCGAGGTGTGGCTGGCGGGCTGCGCCCTCTTCCTCGCCCGCCGCATCGGCCTCCTCGCCGAGAAGGAGATCGCGCGCCTGCAGAAGCTCGTGGAGGGCTTCGTGGAGCGCGATCGCCGGCTCCGCGTGGCCTCCACGCTCGCCGAGAACGTGGCGCGCGTCCTCCACGAGCTCCGCCCCCGCCGCTTCCCGCCGACGGTGATGGACCCGCTCACCCACAAGCTCCTCAACCCCGAGCCGTACCTCCTGCGCTCGCGCGCGGAGGGCCTGCGCGGCGTCCGGCAGCCTTCCGGCGCGGGTCAGCGGGCGTAGCCGTAGCTGCCGGTCTCGATCCGGATGAGCCTCGCGTCCTCGAAGGTGAGGTGCCGGACGAAGGTGCCCGGCCCGAAGTCGTAGGTCCACACCTCGACGATGACGCTCGCCGAGTCGGCCTGCGCGGCGCCGGCCGGCTCGTCCCGCACGACGCGCGTCCGGACGTCGACCCGGACCTCACGGAACACGGGCTCGCCGCAGCGGGACAGCACCTCGTACGGGCTCTCCCCCTCGCGGAAGACCGGGTCCGCGCAGCGCGCGCGGGGGATGGGGGTCCGGGGCGAGGAGGGGGCGTTGCCGTATCCGTAGCCTCCGCGGTCGATGCGCAGGATCTTGCCGGCCTCGAGCAGGACGATCTGGATGAACCGGTTCGGCCCGAAGTCGTAGGTCCAGCGCTCGGTCCTGGCGGTGAGGCTCCGGTTGAAGGCGACCTGCCCCCTCCGCTCGAAGACGGTGGTGGTCCGCTCGCCGGCGAGATCCTCCTGGAAGGCGGGCCAGCCGCACTTCCCCACGAGGTCGAGCTTGGAGTCGCCGACCGACACGATCCCGCCGTCGCAGCGGAGCGACCCGTCGGAGGCGGCCGATGTCGTCGCGCCGGGGAGGAGCGCCACGGCGGCGCTGCAGAGCGCGGAGCGGAGCGCGAGCATCGAGGTCCCTTCGGCGCTCCGACGCTAGCACGCCCATGCGGCCCGCGGGAGCCCGCGCGTCGCAGCGCGCGACGAGCCGGCCCCGGAGTCGCCCGCGAGCGAGCGGCCGGCGCCGACGATCCCGACACCCGGCGGCGCCCGAGGTTACGCGCCGGTCGGCGGCTCGTCGCCGAGGAGCGCCCGCTCCACCGCCGCGAAGTCCTCGGGCACGGGGGCCTCGAAGACGAGGCGTGCGCCGGTGGCGGGATGGGCGAGCACGAGCCTGCGGGCGTGCAGCATCACCCGCGGCACCGCGAGCTCGCCGATGCGGCGCGGCCCGCCGTAGCGCGCGTCCCCGAGGAGCGGCGCGCCGAGGTGCGCGAGGTGCACGCGGATCTGATGCGTTCGCCCCGTCTCCGGCGAGGCCTCCACGAGCGCGGCCCCAGGGCCCTCGCGGAGCGTCCGGTAGCGCGTCGCGGCGGCCTCGCCCCGCGGGTCCACCCTGCGCGACCCGGCGCGCGCCGGAT
>DATDDC010000457.1:0-4642 GCA_036523995.1 Anaeromyxobacter sp. | reverse complement strand
ATACGAAGGCGCTCCTCGCCGCCGTGCCGCGGCTCGGCGCGATGCGTGGGACGGAGCGGCCCGCCAGGTTCTCGGGCGCCGCGGACGCTCCCGCCGCCTCGGCGCGCGCGCCGGAGCCCGGGCCGCCCGTCCTCGAGGTGCGCGACCTCACCACGCGCTTCGATCTCAGGTCCGGGCTCCTCGGCCGCGTCACACGCCGGGTGCACGCGGTGGAGAAGGTGAGCTTCGATCTCCGCGCCGGAGAGACGCTCGCGCTCGTGGGCGAGTCCGGCTGCGGCAAGTCCACCACGGGGCGCTCGCTCCTCCGCCTCGTCGATGCCTGGGGCGGAAGCGTGCGCCTCGGCGGCCGCGAGATCCTGAAGCTCGGAAGCGGCGAGGTCCGGCGCCTGCGGCGCGAGATCCAGATGGTCTTCCAGGACCCCTTCGCCTCGCTCGACCCGCGCCTCACCGTGGGCTTCTCCGTGGCCGAGCCGCTGCTCGTGCACGGCGTCGCGTCCCGCCGCCAGGCGCAGGAGCGCGTCGCCTCGCTGCTCCGGCAGGTCGGCCTCCAGCCCGAGCACGCGCGGCGCTACCCCTTCGAGCTCTCGGGCGGGCAGCGCCAGCGCGTCTGCATCGCCCGCGCGCTCGCGCTCGAGCCGAAGGTGATCGTCGCCGACGAGCCCGTCTCCTCGCTCGACGCGACCATCCGCGCGCAGATCCTGGACCTCCTCCTCGAGCTCCAGGCGCGCCTCGGCACGTCGCTCCTCTTCATCTCGCACGACATGGCCGTGGTGGAGCGCGTGAGCCACCGCGTGGCGGTGATGTACCTCGGGCGCATCGTGGAGCTCGGCCCGCGGCGCGCCATCTTCGAGGACCCGCGCCATCCCTACACGCGCAAGCTCATCGCCGCGGTGCCCGTGGCCGACCCCGCGCGCCGGCGCGCGAGGCGCGAGCTCCTCACCGAGGAGATCCCGAGCCCCGTCCGCGCCGTGGGCGACGAGCCGCCCCCCCTCGTCCTGGAGGAGGTCGCTCCCGGCCACCTCGTCGCGCCGCCGGAGTCGTTCCGGGCCGCGCCCGCCCTCGCCTGAGGAGAACGCCATGATCGCCACGACCCGCGCCCGTCTCCTTCTCCTTCTCGCCGCCGTCGTCCTCGGCTTCGCAGGCCGGCCCGCCCCCGCGCGCGCCGCCGGGAAGGAGGTGGTGATGGCCGTCGCCTCGACCTTCACCACCATGGACCCGTACGACGCGAACGACACGCTCTCGCTCTCCGTGCACAAGGCGTTCTACGAGGGCCTCTACGGCTTCGACCGGGAGATGAAGGTCGTCCCCATGCTGGCCGAGGGTCACACGGTGAGCGCCGACGGGCTCGTCTACACGTTCACGCTCAGGAAGGGCGTCAAGTTCCACGACGGAACCGACTTCGACGCGTCGGTCGTGAAGGTGAGCTTCGATCGGGTCACGAACCCGGACAACCACCTCAAGCGCTTCAACCTCTTCTCCAACATCGCGCGGACCGAGGTCGTCGACCCGAACAAGGTCCGCATCACGCTCAAGAAGCCGTTCTCGGCGTTCGTGAACGTGCTGGCCCATCCCTCGGCGATGATGATCAGCCCTGCGGCGCTGAAGAAGTGGGGCAACAAGGACATCGCCTTCCACCCCGTGGGCACGGGGCCGTTCCTCTTCCAGGAGTGGAGGCAGACCGATCACGTGCGGGTGGTGAGGAACGAGCGCTACTGGAGGCCCGGCATCCCCAAGGTCGACGCCATCGTGTTCCGGCCGGTGCTGGACAACAACACGCGCAGCGCCGTGCTCCGCACCGGCGAGGCGCACTTCGCCTTCCCGGTGCCGTACGAGCAGGCGGCGGTGCTCCAGGGCTCGCCCGGGCTCGACGTGGTGAGCGGGCCGAGCATCATCGCGCGCTTCATGACGATGAACGTCCTGCGCAAGCCGTTCGACGATCCCCGCGTCCGGCAGGCCATCAACTACGCCATCAACAAGGAGGCGCTCGCCAAGGTCGCCTTCGCCGGCTTCGCCGTCCCGTCGGAGGGCGTCGTGCCCCCGGGCGTGGAGTACGCCGTGAAGCTCGGGCCCTGGCCCTACGACCCCAGGAAGGCGCGGGAGCTCCTCAAGGAGGCCGGATGGGAGAAGGGCTTCGAGAGCGAGCTGTGGTCCGCCTACAACCACACCACCGCGCAGAAGATCATCCAGTTCCTCCAGCAGCAGCTCGCCCAGGTCGGGATCAAGGTGCGCGTCCAGGCGCTCGAGGCGGGGCAGCGCGTGGAGCGGGTGGAGAGCGTGCCGCGCCCCGAGGACGCGGGCGTGCGGCTCTACTACGTCGGCTGGTCGTCCTCCACCGGCGAGGCGGACTGGGCGCTCCGGCCGCTGCTCGCGAGCGAGTCGTGGCCGCCGCGCCTCTTCAACATGGCGTACTACAAGAACGACAAGGTCGACGCGGCCATCCAGCGCGCCCTCGGCACCACGAGCCCGGGCGAGAAGGCCGCCGCGTACCGAGAGGCGCAGGAGCAGATCTGGAAGGACGCGCCCTGGGCCTTCCTCGTCACGGAGAGGCTCCTCTACGCGCGCTCGAAGTCGCTCTCCAGCGTGTACGTCCTCCCCGACGCCGCCTTCGACTTCGTGGAAGCCGAGCTGAGGTGATGCTGGAGTACGCGCTCAAGCGGCTCCTCGGGCTCGTCCCGACGCTTTTCGTCGTCGCGGTCCTCGTCTTCCTGTTCGTGCACCTCCTCCCCGGCGACCCGGCGCGGCTCGCGGCCGGCCCGGAGGCGGACGCCGAGACGGTGGAGCTCGTCCGGAAGGACCTCGGCCTCGACCGGCCCATGGCCGAGCAGTTCGTGAGCTGGTTCTCCCGGGCGCTGCACGGCGACCTGGGCCGCTCCATCCGCACCAAGCGGCCGGTGATGGACGAGATCGCGGAGCGCTTCCTGCCGACGCTGTGGCTCACCGTCTGGAGCATGGCGTGGTCCGTCGTGCTCGGCCTCGGCATCGGCATCCTCTCCGCGGTCTTCCGGAACCGCTGGCCGGACCGGAGCGGCATGGCGCTCGCCGTGTCGGGGATCTCGCTCCCCTCCTTCGCGCTGGGGATGCTTCTCATCGAGGTCTTCTCGGTGCAGCTCGGCTGGCTCCCCACCGTGGGCGCCGGCTCCTGGAAGCACTACATCCTGCCCTCCCTCACGCTCGGCGCCGGCGTGGCGGCCGTGCTGGCCCGCTTCACGCGCGCCTCCTTCGCGGACATCCTGCACGAGGACTACATCCGCACGGCGCGCGCCAAGGGGCTCTCCGAGGTGGCCGTCGTGCTCCGGCACGGGCTGCGGAACGCGCTCGTGCCGGTGATCACCATGATGGGCCTGCAGTTCGGCTTCCTCCTGGGCGGCTCCATCGTGGTCGAGACGGTGTTCAGCTGGCCCGGCATGGGCCGCCTCCTCGTCGACGCCGTGGACATGCACGACTACCCCGTCATCCAGGGGGAGGTGCTCCTCTTCTCGCTCGAGTTCATCCTCATCAACCTCGCCGTGGACGTCCTCTACGGCGCCATCAACCCGCTCATCCGCCATGAGTGAAGACATCCGGGCCACGGCGCTCTCCGCGAGCGTTCACGCCGCCGAGGCGGTCCGGACGCCCTGGAGCGAGTTCTGGCGGCGGTTCCGCCGCCAGCGCGTGGCCCTCGTCGCCGGCGGCTTCGTCGTCGCGCTCGTCGTCGTGGCCGTGATCGCGCCGGCCATCGTGCCGTACGACGCGGAGAGCTACTTCGACTACGACCAGCTCGACGCCCCGCCCTCGGCCGCGCACTGGTTCGGCGTGGACGCGCTCGGCCGCGACATCTTCAGCCGCATCCTCATGGGCGCGCGCCTGTCGCTCTCGGCGGGGTTCGCGGCCGTGGCGGTCGGCGCCGTCGCCGGCGCGCTCCTCGGCCTCGTGGCGGGCTGGTTCGGCGGCCTCTGGGATCGCCTCGTCATGCGCACCTGCGACGTGCTCCTCGCCTTCCCCGGCCTCCTCCTCGCCATCGGCATCGTGGCCGTCCTCGGGCCCGGCATGGCGAACGTGGTCATCGCGGTGGCGGTGTTCAGCGTGCCGACCTTCGCCCGGCTCGTGCGAGGCAACACGCTCGTGGCCAAGCAGCTCACCTACGTGGAGGCCGCGCGGAGCATCGGCGCGCGCGACTGGACCATCATCCTGCGGCACGTCTTCCCGGGGACCGTGTCCGTCGTGCTCGTCTACTTCACGCTCCGCATCGGCACCTCCATCATCACGGCCGCGAGCCTGTCGTTCCTCGGCATGGGCGCGCAGCCGCCCGCGCCCGAGTGGGGCGCCATGCTGAACGAGGCGCGCGCCGAGATGGCGGTGGCGCCGCACGTGGCGATGTTCCCGAGCCTGGCCGTTTTCCTGACGGTGCTCGCCTTCAACGTGCTCGGCGACGGGCTGCGCGACGCGCTCGACCCGAAGATCGAGCGGGGGTGAGCCGTCCATCGAACCCCATACCGTGGGCCTCCGTCTCCGTGCAGGCGGGGGCGGGCCGTCGCGGCGGCGTCGGTTCGCTCCGCTCGACTGGATCCCCTACCGTGGGCCTCCGTCTCCGTGCGGGCGGGGCGGATCGCCACGGGGGCGTCGCTTCGCTCGAATCCCCTACCGTGGGCCTCCGTCTCCGTGC
>DATDDC010000456.1:0-3324 GCA_036523995.1 Anaeromyxobacter sp. | reverse complement strand
GCCCGTGCCGGTCCGGCGCGTGTATGTACCGAAGGTCAATGGAAAACGCCGCCCGCTCGGTGTTCCAGTGCTCGCGGAAGCCGACCACCGGCCTTCGAGATCCATCTCCGCCCCCGCGCGTTCGTACCCGGGAACGACGCCCCGGAGGCCCACATGATCGCCGTCGCCGCCCTCGCCGCCGCCGTGCTCGCCGCCGAGGCTCCCCTCCCCGCAGCTCCAGACGCCTATGCCCACGTCGTGGACCGCGTCGCCGCCATGACGGCCGACGCGCGCGCCCGGGAGCTCGCCTCGCGCCACGGGCTCCAGCTCCTGAACGTGCTCTGGGAGGACACCGGCCGGTTCCACGGGTCCTCCGTCGGCCCGAACATCAGCGACATCACCATCGAGGTCGTCTCCGGCGATGGCGCGGGCCGGAAGCTCGCCCTCATGCCGGTGCTCCGCTTCCCGAACTTCACGGACCGCACCGCCGACGTCCGCCTCGATCGGATCTACCTGCGCGTCGGCAACGAGACGAAGGAGGGGCCGGCGAAGGTGATCTCGCTGCGCGACTTCCTCGCCGAGCCGGCGCGCTACCTCTCGTTCCCGGCGGCGGGCGGCATCCGGACGGGCTCGCTGCTCGCCCCGCGGGACACGCACGCGCTCGTCTCCGCGCAGGCGGCCTTCCTCCCCGTCCCGAGGCGGGGGAAGGCGACGTTCCACCCCGTCATCTTCAACTACCAGTCGACGGCCGGCAGCCCGGCGGTCCTCACCATCCTCGTCACGCGGCAGGGCGCGTCGCTCACGGTCGTCGACAACGCCCGGGACACCGTCACCGGCGGCGCGAGCTGGGGCCAGCGCCTCTTCTTCAACTCGGGCGGCGAGCGCGCCCCGCTCACGGCCGAGCGCATCTCGGACGTCGTCGAGCGCGGCACGACCTCGAACGGCGAGTCCGCCGCGAGCCTCGGCGAGGACGCGAACCTGCTCGTGCTGATCCAGGTGCCGCTGCGCGTTCCGGAGCGCCCGCGCCGCTACCTCGGCTTCAGCGGGGCGCTCGAGTCCGCGCCGATGGCGGCCATGGAAGCGCAGCGCGGGTCCGACCTCGAGTCCGCCGTGCTCGGCCACGGCGACCTCGAGGGCCCGTACACCGAGCTCGCCGGGCTCCAGGTCGAGCGCGACGCGCGCTTCCCGGTGCGCGTGACGGTGCAGTTCTATCAGGCGACCGCCACGGCCGAGATCGGCGAGCCCGAGATGGCCCGGCTTGCGAGCCTCGTCGCGAAGGTCTACGAGAAGGGCGACTTCGTCGGCTCGCTCGTCGTCCCGGGCCCGGGCGACGCGCGGCGGCCGACGGCGTGGGACGGCGCGTCTCCGCCGCCCGCCGAGCTGTCCTGGTGGGACTTCCCCGGCCTGGTCGAGCGTTGGTGGAGGCATGGACGGGATCCCGAGGAGCGCAAGGAGCCGGCGGGCATTCGATAGCGAGCAGAGGCAAACTGCCGCAGGCGCAGCCCATTTGCTGCCTGCGGAGAACTTGGCGGGTGTGTACATTCCCAGGCGTGAACGTGTCGCGTAAAGGTTCCCCCGAGGGCGTGCCCGCAGCGGCGGCGCAGCCCGTCCCGACGCGCCGCCGAGCTCTCCTGGCCATGCGCGGAGCCCTCGCCATCTCCGTCCTCGGCGCGTACAGCGTCGCCGGCGCGATCGGCGCGGTCCTCGCCCTGCTCCCGGCCGCCCTGAGGCCCATTCCTCGCGGGCGGCTCGGATCCGCCGCGCCCCCCGCTCCCTCGGAGGCGAGCCGGGAGCCGCTCGCGGGTTAGCCGACCGCCCTCCCCCGGACCCCGCGTGCGCATCGGCGTCGTCACCGAGTACTACGCGCCGAGCGTCGGCGGCGTGCAGGAGCACGTCCGCCACTTCGCCCGCGAGGCGGGCCGGCTCGGACACTCCGTGACGGTGGTCACGAGCGAGATGCCGGACCTGCGCGGCCGCGGCCCCGATCCCGCACCGCACCCCTACGACCCCGGGGTCGTCCGCGTGGGAAGGAGCTTCCCCGTCTACAACAACGGCGGGGTGGGCCGCGTCACCGTCGGCCCGCACGTCTCCGCGGCGGTGCGCGGGGCCCTCGACGCGGGCCGCTTCGACGTCGTGCACGTCCACGCCCCGCTCACGCCCGTCCTCCCGCTCCTCGCCATCCACCACGCGACCGTCCCGGTGGTGGGCACGTTCCACACGAACTGGAATCCGGGCCTCACCTTCCGCCTCATGCGCGGCGTGCTGCGGCGGTACCTCGACCGGCTCGACGCCGCCGTCGCCGTCTCTCGCGCCTGCGTCGGGGCCCTCGGCCTCTCCGCGGACTTCCGCATCATCCCGAACGGCGTGGACGTGGCGCGCTTCGGGAGCGGGCGCCGCCTGCAGCGCTTCGACGACGGCAAGGTGAACCTCCTCTGGGTGGGCCGCGTCGAGCGCCGCAACGGCCTCGACCGGATCCTCGGCGCGCTCGAGCTCGTCCGGCGCGAGGTCGACGCGCGGCTCATCGTGGTGGGCGACGGACCGCTCCTCGCCCGCTACCGCGCGCGCGTCCCCGGCGCCGTCCAGGAGCACGTGGTCTTCGCCGGCCGGATCATGGACGAGCGCCCGGACTACTACGCGACCGCGCACGTCTTCTGCGCGCCCACCCGCATCGCGAGCTTCGGCGTCACGCTCCTCGAGGCCATGGCCGCCGGCGTGCCGATCCTCGCCTCGGACATCGACGGGTTCCGGGAGGTGCTGCACCACGGCGTCGAGGGAGAGCTCGTCCCGCCCGACGACACCGCCGCCTGGGCGAGGGCCATCGTCGCGCTCGTCAGGGATCCCGCCCGCGCCGCCGCCTACGGGGCCGCAGGGCGCCGGACGGCCGCTCGTTACGAGTGGAGGAACGTGGCGAGCGAGGTGCTGGCGGTGTACCGATCGGTCGGCGTCCAGGAGTGAGCCGTGCCCTGGCGGAAGCGCTTCCTCGTCCTCCTCGCCCTCGCCGGCGCGCTCGCGCTCCTCGGCCTCGCCGCGGCCCTGGCCCGCCTGGGTCGCTCCCCGGAGGCCCTGCTCGTGGCGGGCGGCACCCTGGCTGCGGGCCTCGCGGCCCTGCACGCGCTCTGGCCCGCGTTCGACGTCACCGGGCGGAGCCTGCGCCGGGGCTCCCCGGCGGGCGGCGCCGTCGCCCTCACCTTCGACGACGGGCCCTCCGCCGACACGCCCGCGGTCCTCGAGGCGCTCGAGCGCGCGGGGGTGCGCGCCACCTTCTTCGTCCTCGGCGAGGCCGCGGAGCGGCGCCCCGACCTCGTGCGCGAGGTGGCGCGGCGAGGTCACGCGGTGGCGCTGCAC
>DATDDC010000455.1:0-14860 GCA_036523995.1 Anaeromyxobacter sp. | reverse complement strand
ACATGCTGCTGCTCGGCGCCTACCTGTTCTGGTTCTTCAGGGCCACCCTGGCCCTTCCGCTCGTGGCCGCGCTGCCCCTCTCGATCGTGGCCGGGTTCGTGATGGGCATCCTCATCGAGCGCCTCACCCTGCGCCGGCTCGTGGGCCAGCCGCTCATCTCGATGATCACGGTGACCATCTTCCTCTCCCTCGTGCTGGAGGGGCTGGTCTCGGTGATCTGGGGGACCTACCCGCTCCAGCACGTGACGGTGTTTCCGGACCGGGCCATCCGGCTCGGTGGCATCGTCCTCACCATGCAGAGCGTGCTCGCCTTCGGGCTCGCCCTGGGCGTGGCCGGCGCGCTCATCGCCTTCTTCCGCTTCACGCGCATCGGGCTCGCCATGCGCGGCGTCGCCGAAGGGCACCAGATCATGCAGAGCATGGGGATCAGCGTCCGGACCATCCTGAACGTCTCGTGGGGCCTCGCGGGCATCGCCGCGACGATCGGCGGGATCCTGCTCGGCGGCACGCTCGGGTTCCAGCTGAGCCTGAGCCACGTCGGGCTGCTCGCCATCCCCGCCGCCTTCATCGGGGGCCTCGAGTCGCCCGAGGGCGCCATCCTGGGCGGGCTCCTCGTCGGGCTCTCCGAGAGCATCGTCTCGGGCTACCTCGGCAACGCCGCAGGGGTTCCGGCGGCGTTCGTCATCCTCATCGCCACCATGCTCTTCAGGCCCTACGGGTTCTTCGGCCTCGAGCGGATCGAGAGGGTGTGACCCCATGGCGAGGACCGCGTTCTACCCACCGAGCGGCGTCTACGCGGACACCTACGCGAAGGACATGCGGATCATGAAGACCCGCGCGCAGCGGGTCCTCGCCGCCCTCGGCCTCGTGCTCCTCTTCGCCCTGCCCGTCATCCCCGGGGTGAACGCCGCCTACTACCTCCGGCTCGTCATCGGGTCCGGCATCGCGGTGATCGTCTGCCTGGGCCTCAACATCCTCACCGGCTACTGCGGCCAGCTCAACGTGGGCCAGTCCGCCTTCGTCATGGTGGGGGCGTTCACCTCCGGCATGCTGAGCGCCTTCGCGGGATGGCCGTTCTGGGCCTCGGTGGTGCCGGCGGGGCTCGCCGCATCCGCGGTGGGCGTGGTCTTCGGCATCCCCTCGGTGCGGCTCAAGGGGCTCTACCTCGCCCTCACCACGCTCGGCGCGCAGGTCATCCTCGGCTGGATCGCGCTCTACGGCATCAGCTTCACCGCGGCGGGCTTCGAGGTCCCGCCGGCGCGGCTCGGCGGCGTCGCCTTCGACACGCCGCAGAAGTTCTTCTACGTGGCGATGGGGTTCACGGTGCTCATGACCTTCTTCGCCCGGAACCTCATGCGCTCGAGGCTCGGGCGCGCCTTCATCGCCATCCGCGACAACGACCGCGCGGCGGAGGCGATGGGCATCGACATCTTCCGATACAAGCTCCTCGCCTTCGCGATCTGCACCTTCTACGCGGGCGTCGGCGGCGCGCTGCTCGTCCACCACATGATGTGGGCGCAGCTCGAGTCCTTCACCCTCCAGGACTCCGTCTGGTACCTGGCGATGGTCATCGTGGGCGGGCTGGGGAGCATCGAGGGGACGATCTTCGGCGTCCTCTTCATCACGGTGCTGAAGGAGCTCGTCCTCGTCGTCGGGCCCATGGCCCACGACAAGCTGAAGTTCCTGCCCATGGGCGCCGCGAGCGGGCTCCTGCTCGTGATCATCGGCAGCATCGCCATCCTGTTCGGCGTCCTGGAGCCGAGGGGGATGGCGCATCGCTGGAGTCTCGTGAAGGCGTTCTACCGGCTGTGGCCGTTCGGCTACTAGGAGTGAAGTCCCACCCGCGAAACGAAGGAGGCTGCCATGAGGAACCGAACGTCAGGACCGTTTGCGCTCGCGCTCGCGGCGATCGCGCTCTTGCCCGCCGCCGCGGCAGCCCAGGCCGAGGTCGTGGTGGCGAACATCAGCGCCATGACGGGCCCCACGAGCGGGACGCACATGATGTGCCAGTCCGGCTCGCGGGACTACCTCGAGCACCTGAACCAGCAGGGTGGCATCGCAGGGAAGAGCGGCAAGGTGAAGGTGAAGTACGTCGCCTATGACTCGCAGTACGTGGCGGCCAAGGCGAAGGACGGCTTCGCGCGGCTCCTCGAGCAGAAGATGGCGATCTGGACCCAGTGCGCCTCGGGCCACTCCGACGCGCTCGTGACGGACTACGAGACGGCCAAGGTGCCGCTCGTCACGGGATCGCAGGGCATCGCCAGCCTCTACTCCGACTGGGCGTACGGGAACTACCACTCCGGCATCGCCAACATGATCCGCACGTGGATGGTGTGGAGGAAGGCGGAGTGGGAGAAGGCGGGCAAGCCGGGCGGGACGCTCGTCCTCGGCGCCGTCACGAGCGACGAGCCCTACGTGCCGCTCGCGCTCTGGGACATCGACACCTTCGCGCAGCAGCAGGGCGTGAAGCTCGTGAAGGAGACGTTCCCCAAGGGCACGACGGACGCCGGGCCCCAGCTCCTCCGGCTCAAGAACGCCGGCGCGAGGCAGATCTACGTCATCGCCTCCGCCCCCGGCGCGGTGGTGGTGCTGAAGTCCGCCAAGGCGCTCTCCCTCGACATCCCCATGACCCAGTGCGCGGCCGCCACGCTCGGCGACGTGATCGCGCTCGGCGGAGTCGAGCTCGCGGAGGGATACCAGGGCGAGTACTTCTTCGAGCCGATGTCGAAGGCGCCGGGGCTCGCCGATTCCGCGGGCATGAAGCTGGCCCGCGAGCTGTGGGCCAAGAACCACGGCAAGGAAGCGCCGAACGACATGTACGTGAACGGCGTCCTGTCCGGGATGGTGATCGCCGAGGGGATCCGCCAGGCGCTCGAGAGCGTGCCGCCCGAGAAGATCAACGGCGAGGCCATCAAGCGGGGCCTCGACCGGATCAGCGGATTCGACGCGCAGGGCCTGACGCGGCCCATCTCCTACGTGAAGGACGATCACATCGGGCCGAAGCAGGTCCGCTACTGGGTCGTGAAGAAGGGGCTCGTCACTCCGGTGAGCGACTGGATGGCGACGACCACCTTCCGGATCCCGAGGAAGTAGCGGGAGCCGGAGGCCCGAGCACGAGGAGAGCGCCATGGTCGAGATCAGGTTCCGTGCGCACGTGGACGAGGAGAAGTGCGTGAGCTGTCCCATGTGCGCGAACGTCTGCCCGACCGCGGCCATCGCGCTCCCGAAGAAGGGCGCCAAGGCGGTGGTGGTGGACGAGCGCTGCGTGAGCTGCCCGAACTGCTCGGGCGTCTGCCCCGTCGACGCGATCGCGCTCGTGCCGCGCGAGAAGCCGCTCGTCCTGGGCGTGGACACGAGCGACGTGGACGAGGCGGAGATCCTGGCGCTCTGCCGGAAGGCCAACCTTCACCCGCAGCAATGGCTCTGCCTCTGCACCGCCACCCGCGTGCGCGAGGGCGCCGCGGCGGTCCTCAAGGGCGCCACCTCGCCCGAGGACGTCGCCCTCATGACGGGGACGCGCTCGGGCTGCACCGTCTACTGCCTGCAGCCGACGCTGCGCCTCCTGAAGGCACACGGGGTGAAGGTGGTCCAGCCCGAGGGCTACCGCTGGTACGACGTCTCGCTGACGTGCTGGGACGTCCCCGAGGAGGTCCGGAAGAAGTACCCCGGCCACTTCCTCGAGGAGGACCTCGGAGTGTTCCGGAAGTTCTGAGGCGAGACGTCCCGAGAGGGCCGAAGAAGAAGGAGACCGCCATGCAGAGCCAGCCCACCCCGTCGGCCGTGCGCAGGTCGATCTACGGGCCCGAGCCGAAGCAGCGCGCCGCCTCGCTCCCGGGCCTCGTCGGTCTCGAGATCCGGGCGCTCTTCCCGGACGTCCCCGAGGCCATCTACGTCGAGGGCGGGGACCTCTCCCTCGTTCGCGACGCGACGAGGAAAGCCCTCGCGGACGTGGACATGGGCATGATCCGCGAGGGGCACTCCGTCAACATCCTCGCGTCGCAGTACGGCTTCACGCTCATGGGCGGCGACGCCTACGCGGAGATGCTGAAGACCATCAAGGACGTCGTCCAGGAGCGGACCGGCTGCAAGCGCATCCGCCTGCGCGTGTGCACCGGGTTCCGCCTCCGCGAGCCCGACGAGATCATCCGCCACCACAAGCTCGACGAGGTCTTTCCCCGCGCCACCGCGGCGGTGCGGCCCATCGACAAGGGCGTCGCCATCGAGACCGAGGTCGGCACGCTCTACGGCGTCGCCAAGGTCTACGACGCCGACTGGATCATCCACGCGCACCACGGCGAGCTGCGCGAGCTGGACATGCACCGCATGATCAACCGCGCGCACAAGCCGTTCGCGATGTCCTACGCGCGGATGGAGACGCGCGCGGTGGCCCACATGAACTTCGGGCCGAGGAGCTCGAACTTCATCGCCAAGGTGATCTTCGACTCGAAGTTCGTGCAGAGGAAGTTCACCTTCGGCTGCTTCCTGCTCACCTCCCCCCAGGGGATCACGGGCGTCGCGGCGGGGAGCGACCTCGACGCGCTCGACCGCCGGCTCATGCTCACCGGCTTCAAGTCGTACGGGAAGATCCGGGAGCTGTTCGCCGAGATCAAGGACTGCATCGCGGTCCTCGATGCCACCGGCGAGCCCCGCTACATGATCGGCGGTGGGATGACGTTCGGCAACGCCACGGAGGCCGAGCTCGACCTGTTCGACCTCGACATCATGCCGGTGAGCCTCGGCTTCGGGATCTACGAGCGGCCGCCCGGGCAGCCCAAGGCCAAGTCGGTGAGCCCGGCCCTGAAGGCGCTGGTCATCAACCACATGTGGCTCGGCGTGCCTCAGCTCGAGCTGGCCACGCACATCCCCACGTTCGCGGTGGGGCAGGACCTCGCGAAGCTGCTCCGCGACGACCCCATGAACCACGACTTCATGCGCCACTGCGTCACGGCCGAGAACCTCGAGACGGCGATGAAGTTCGCGCGGGCCATCGCCAGGACGGACAACGTCGTGGTGTTCGACGGCAGCTTCGGGAAGATGACCGTGAGCCCGGCGCTCGCCGCCCACCTCTCGGCGCGGGCGCCCGAGGTGAGCAGGCGGGTGGACGAGGTGCTCATGCCCAAGTGGCTCAGGCAGCGGGGCATCGACCCGGCCGCCGCCATCGCGGGGGTCATGTGACGAGCGCCGCTCCGAAGGCCTGGCCGAAGCCGGTGGTCGATCTGCGCGAGGAGATCCTGAGGTCGGTCCGGGGCCGCCGCGCCACCGCGGCGATCGTGACCGACGGGGCGGGCGTGATCGCCGGGATGCCGCACGCGGCGCGCGAGGCGGAGCAGCTCGGGCTCTCCTTCGTGGAGATCGCCCGGGACGGCACCCAGGTCGTCGCCGGGGACGAGGTGGCGCGCCTCGTCGGGACGCCGCTCCAGATCGTGCGGGCCGAGGAGGTGCTCATCGGCGCGCTCGCGAAGCCGTCCGGGATCGCCACGCGGACCCGCGCGTTCGTGTCGCGCACGAACGGCCGGCCCCGGATCGTCTCCGGCGGCTGGAAGAAGATGCCGCCGGCCCTGAAGGAGATGATCCGGAGCGCGGTCTCCACGGGCGGCGGGCAGCCGCGCATCCTGCCCGGGCCGTTCGCCTACCTCGACAAGAACTACGTCGAGCTCCTCGGCGGGATCAAGGAGAGCCTCGCGGCGGTGGCGCACCTCGCCGACCTCGCCAAGGTGGTGCAGGTGAAGGGCCGGCACGGCGATCTGGCGGCGGAGGCGTGCGAGGCGGCGGAGCACGGCGCCGCGGTGGTGTTCGTGGACACCGGCCGGCGGGAGGACGTCGCGCGCGTCACGGACGCGCTGGTCCGGCGCGGCCTCCGGGGGAGGGTGCAGGTGGCGTTCGGCGGAGGCGTGACCCTCGGCGACGTGGACGCGCTCCGGGCCCTCGACCTCGACATCCTCGACGTCGGCCGGGACATCGTGGACGCGCCGCTGCTCGACATGCGGCTCGACGTCGCCGGGGCGCGCAGGGCCGGGTGAGGGCGCCGACGTGTCCGACTACGACCTCATGAACAAGACCGAGCTCACCATCCGCAGGATCACCCTGCGGAACGCGGACCTCGCCCAGGTGGCGAAGGCCGTGGCGGAGACGCTCGGGCTCGCGCCCGGGGACGTGCTCGTCACCGACGTCCTCGGCGACCAGGTCGTGGTCGACGTCCTCCGTCGCGGGGTCGATCCGCACGCGCTCTTCGGAAAGAAGCAGGAGCTGCAGCGCCGGCTCGGCGAGATCCCGGGCGTCGAGTGCACGGAGGAGACCGAGTTCTTCTCGAAGGGGATGCTGAGCTGGATCGCCCTCGACGCGGCGGAGGGCGAGGAGATCCTCCGGCGCTCCGAGGAGATGGCGCAGGAGATCCGGCGGAGGCTGGCGCGGACCGCCGTCGTCTTCTCCACCGGCGCCGAGGTCGTGGGCGGGCAGGTGATGGATACGAACGCCCCGCTGATCCGCGGGCGGCTCGAGGCCGAGGGCTGGGCCGTGAAGCTCGGCGGGGCGCTCCAGGACGACGAGGTCCTCATCGCGGCCCGGCTGCGCCAGGCCGCCGACGAAGGCTACGGGCTCGTCCTCACCACCGGCGGCGTCGGCGCGGAGGACAAGGATCGCACCATCGAGGCCGTGCTCCTCGCCGACCCCGGCGCGGCCACGCCCCACATCGTGAAGTACGAGCTCGGCGTCGGCCGGCATCGACACAAGGACATGGTCCGGATCGCCGTCGCGAGGATCGGCGCGACGCTCGTCGTCTCCCTGCCGGGTCCGAACGACGAGGTCCAGGTCGGGGTGAGCGCCCTCGTGGAGGGGCTCGCGGCGGGCGCGGGCAAGGAGGCCCTCGCGGCGGCGATCGCCGCGCGGCTGCGCGATCGGCTCCGCGAGAAGCGCGCCGGGGCCGCCCCCCACCACGGGCAGGAGTGACGCGATGGCCACCGCGAAGAGCGCCTTCTACGACGACCGCGAGGCGATGACCCCCGCGGCGCGGGCGGAGCACTACGACGCCAAGGTCCGCTGGATCGTCGAGCACGCCTACCGGAACGCCCCGGGCGTCCGCGTCAAGATGGACGCGGCCGGGGTGGCGCCCGCCGACGTCCGCTCGGTGAAGGACCTCGAGAAGATCCCCATCACGTCCAAGGACGATCTCATCCGGCTCCAGAAGGAGAGCCCGCCGTTCGGCGGGTTCGCGACGGTCCCGCCGGGCGCGCTCGGCTCCATCTGCATGTCCCCGGGGCCGACGTACAACTCTCCGTGCAACGACGAGAGCTACCGGACCCGGGTGGAGAAGGCGTTCTTCGGCTGCGGCCTGCGCCCGGGCGACATCCTCGTGAACACGTTCTCGTATCACGTGTCGCCGATGGGGCTCCTGCTCGACGGGCCCCTCAGGCACCTCGGCGCGACCGTCGTCCCCATGGGCGGCGGGAACAAGCAGCTCCAGGTCCAGGTCATGAAGGAGCTGCGCGTCACCGCGTTCACCGGGACCGCCACGTTCCTGCTCGAGGTCCTCCAGACCGCCGAGGAGATGGGGATCGATCCGCGCAGGGAGCTCGCGCTCCGGCTGGCGGTGACCCCGCTCGATCACGGCGTGATGAAGATCGTGGAGCGGGACTACGGCATCCGCGTCACCGAGTTCTACGGGACCGCCGACGTCGGCATCGTCGCCTACCACTGCGAGGCGCGCTCCGGCATGCACGTGTGCGAGGAGGCGATCCTCGAGGTGGTGGACCTGAACACCGGCCGCCCGCTCGGCCCGGGCGAGGTCGGCCGCGTCGTCCTCACGCCGCTCGACGCGACGATCCCGCTCCTGCGCTACGCCCCCGGCGATCTCTCCTCCTGGAACGACTCGCCGTGCGCCTGCGGGCGAACGTCGGCCCGCCTCGACCCCATCGCAGGCTGGATCGGACAGGCGGTGAAGGTGCGCGGCATGTTCGTCCATCCCTCCCAGCTCGCGACCGTGATGGCGAGCCAGCGCGGGATCGAGGCCTACCGGCTCGTCTGCCGGAAGGTGGACCGGAAGGACCACCTCACCCTGATCCACGAGGGCGGCGAGGCGGCAGGGCTCGCCGGGCTGGAGGCGGCGCTCGGGCGGAAGTTCAAGGAGGTGTGCCGGGTGAACCTCGACGCGATCGAGCGCGTGGCGAGCGGCGCGCTCCCGCGGGACGGAAAGCTCATCGTCGACGAACGCCCCCAGGGCGAGAAGTAGGAGGGACCATGAACGGATCGCTCCTCGAGAAGCTCGGCTGGACGAAGTACATCGGCAAGGAGACCGGGAAGTACACGGGCGAGCCCGTGCAGGCGCGGGACGTCCGGCGCTACGCGCTCGCCATCGACGACCCGAACCCGATCTACACCGACCCCGTCGCCGCCCGGCGCTCCCGGCACGTCGGCACGGTTGCGCCGCTCTTCTACGTGACCTGGGCGGTCGGCGTGCCCGGCGCGGAGAAGAGCGCGAAGGAGCTCGGCGAGGACGGCCTCGCGACGTTCGTCGGCATCCCCGAGATCCCGAACGTCTGGGACCTGGGATGGGTGCGCGGCGGCGAGGAGCTGGAGTTCTTCCAGCGCGTCCACGTGAACGACGAGGTGACCGTGAAGGGCAGGATCGTGGACATGAAGGAGAAGGACGGGAAGAGCGGCAAGCTCGTCTTCGTCACGTCCGAGCTCGTCTACACGAATCAGAAGGGGGAGCTGCTCGCCACGCACCGCCTCACCATGATCGGCACGCCGAGGAAGGAGGCGGGCCATGCGTAGCCAGGTCTGCTACGAGGACGTGAAGGAGGGCGAGGAGATCCCGCCGCTGACGAAGGAGGTCTCCACCGTCCACATCCTCATGTACGTGGCGTCGGTGTGGCTCATGGATCGAATCCACTTCGACCACCCGTTCGCCACGAAGCGCCGGGGCCTCCCCGGCGTGGTGGCCCCCGGGAACATGGGCGGCGACTACTACGCCCAGCTCCTCTCCGAGTACGCCGGCGAGGGCGGGCAGGTGCGGAAGATGTCCTTCCAGTTCCGGAGCTTCATGCTCGCCGACGACGTCCTGACCGTCGGCGGGAAGGTCGTGAAGAAGTACGTGAGCGAGGGGAAGGGCCTCGTGGAGCTGGAGCTGTGGATCAAGAACCAGCACGGCGTGAACTGCGTGCCGGGGAAGGGCGTGGTCGCGCTTCCCATGCAGGCGCAGACCTGATCGCTCACCGCGCCACGGCGGCGGCCTCGAGCACCCCGGGGATGGGTCGCCGGGGCGCCTCGATCTCGTCCAGCTAGCCCCGCCTCGACCGCGAGAACGTCCACCAGAGCACGATCGACCCGGCGAGCACGAGCGCCGCCGCGCCGGCCGACAGGTGCAGCGCCGCGCGCTCGCCCAGGCGCTCGATCACGAGCGAGTAGGCGAGGGGAGCCAGCGCGGCCGCGACGAAGCTCGGGACGAGGAGGCCCCCCACGACGCTCCCGTAGGACCCCGGATCGAAGAGGACCAGCGGCAGCGTTCCGCGCGCGATGGTGACGAGGCCGTTCCCCGCCCCGTAGACGAAGGCGAAGGCGATCGCGGCCGACCGCGAGGCGCCGCCGAGCGCGCCCGCGGTGAAGGAGAGGGGGAGCAGGCTCGAGGCGACGACGCCGAGGAGGAGCGGGCTCACGCGGCTGCCGAACACGATCTCGCAGAGCCGCGCCGAGGACTGCCCCACGCCGCGCAGCGTGGAGATCCAGACCGAGAGCGACGCGCCCAGGCCGAGCCCCGCCAGGATGCCGATCATGTGCGCGGACATCCCCGAGTTGAGGAAGGTGGTGAGCGTCGCGACGAGGGCGTAGAGCGAGCCGGCGAGGACGCGCTCACCGGGGGTGCGAGCGCGGCTCGCGGACGAGGCCCGCGGCTCCTCGGCCCCGGGCTGGAAGCGGCCCGCCGGGATGGCGAGGTGCAGCGGCACGGTGAGGAGCGCGAAGCCGGCGTAGAAGAGGAGGGCCCTCCGCCAGCCGAAGGCGTCGGCGAGCGCGTTCCCGATGGGCCAGAAGACCGTCGAGGCGAGCCCGCCGAGCAGCGTGACCTGCGAGATCGACCGCCGGGCGCGCGGCCCGCCGATCCGCGCCAGCGCCGCGAACGCCGACTCGTAGAGGGTCATGCGCATGCCCAGGCCGAGGAGGATCCACGCGGCGTAATAGACCCCCACGCCTCGCGCGGCGGCGAGGAGCGCGCACCCGGCCGCGTTGAGGCACGAGCCCGCGACCATCACGGGCTGGCCCCCGCGCCGATCGATGAGCCGGCCCACCACGGGCGACGAGATGCCCATCGCGGCGAGCGCGGCGGAGAAGCCTCCCTGGATCAGGGCCGGGGACCAGCGCAGCTCGGCCGCCATGCGCTGCGCGAACACGCCGATGAGGTAGTAGGAGATCCCCCAGCAGACGAGCTGGGAGAGGCCGAGCCGGAGCGTGAGGCCGGGCGGGATGGGGCTCGAGGGAGCCGATGGGTGGGCGTGGCCCGTGGCGCTCATCGGGCCACCCTGCTCCCGTCCCCGGAGGACCGCCTAGGGCGCGTACAGGAAGATGGTCGGCGCCGAGAACCCGAAGTCGATCCAGGTGAGCCTGCCCGAGGGGTCGATGGCCAGCCGCTCCTTCATCGAGTAGTGGGTCGTCACCTGCCGCTGCGTCCCCTTGGAGAGATCGGCCACCATCACCTGGACGCCGTCCGACCCCGGGATCTGGAGCCAGGCGGCGTAGTCGCCGGCCACGGTGAGGGTCCCGGCGGCGCCGGACGCGGCCGGGCCGAGGGTGTCCTCCGTGTCGTCGGCCGTGTTGAAGACGCCGTCCGGCCCGGTGCCGGCCACGGTGAGGTTCCCGTTCTCGTCGCTGAAGGCGATCTTGTCGCCCTGGACGGCGAGACCGAAGGCCCCGTAGGGCGTGCCCGTGCTGGGCCGCTTCACCACCAGCATCACGTCGTCGCCGTCGCCGAAGATGCCGTTCGGGCCGGGATGATGAACGCAGGCGTTGAAGCTCGCGGTGAGGCACTGGTAGGCCACGATGCTGGCGCTGACGCCGAAGCCGTTGGTGTTGGGCGTCGTGCCCGGGATGATCGGCAGGAGCGTCGTGCCGGGCGACGCCGCCGAGAGGTCCGAGACGCGGTAGCGCGTCCCGCCCTCGTTGGTCTGGACGAGCGCCCAGCGGTCTCCCGCCGCCACGGCGAGGGGAGCGCCGGTGTAGATGGCGGTGGGCGTCCCGAACCAGGCGGTCCCGGATCGCCGGCGCAGGTTCACCGTCGAGGTCTGGACCGTCACGAGGTTCGATCCCGCGGCCGCGAACGAGGAGGCGGCGAAGCCGCCCTGCTGCTCCGTGCCGTCGGGCAGTCGCGCCGTGAGGTTCGAGCCCCGGTGGAAGAAGAGCATGCCGGCGCCGTTCGTGCCGAGACCGTTGAAGCCCGCCGCCTCGATCGCCTCCCAGCGGTACGTGGAGAGGTCGGACGCCAGCACGTCGGAGAGATTGCCGCCGAGCCCGGAGACGGAGTAGGCGACGAGCCCCCCCGCCAGGATCGAGGGGTTGGAGCGCGGCTCGGAGGACGGCAGCACGCGCGAGACGGTGTCGTCGGCGCCCAAAGCCGCGTCGAAGATGCCGTCGGGCCCGGCCGACCAGTGGATGAGCCAGTACGTGCTGCCCGAGACGAGCGTCTCGGAGACCACGAGGTGGCCCGGCTCGATGGCCATGGCGGCCGCGAAGGGGACCGCGCCGGAGGCGACGCGCGTCACGTCGCCGTCGTCGGGCGTGCCGAAGAGCCGATCCGCGCCCGCAGAGCGGACGTGGAGGGCGGGCGCGCCGCCCGAGCTCTCGAGCCAGCCGAGGAGCAGGCCGTCCGAGGAGAGCGCGGCCGCCCGGGCCGTGACGGGAAGGGTGAAGGTGGTCACGCCGGTGGCGTTGCCGAGGCCGCCCGGCTTGCAGTCCACGCGGAACGAGCCGCTGGAGAGGGACGAGAGGAGGCAGTCGCCGCCCTCCAGCACGTCGTTCACGTTCGAGGTCGTGAAGAGGGCGGCCGCGGCGGGGAGGGCGGCCCCGAGGACGCCGGAGGCGTTGGGCGCCTGCACCATCACCGTGTCGACGAAGGTCGAGTTGTTGCGCTCCACCCAGGCGGCGTACTCGCCGGTGCGGGCCCGGTTGAACGATCCCGTCACGTTGCGCACGGTGACGGTGAGGGGGGCGGTGTAGAACGTGAGCTCGGT
Source organism: Anaeromyxobacter sp. (assembly GCA_036523995.1). Classification (GTDB taxonomy): domain Bacteria; phylum Myxococcota; class Myxococcia; order Myxococcales; family Anaeromyxobacteraceae; genus Anaeromyxobacter. The sequence continues at coordinate 2,648 of DATDDC010000455.1, read as the reverse complement.
GTCGTCGATGGCGCCCGCCGGCGAGCAGAAGAGCCCATCGGCGCCGGGGCGGCGCACGCTCAGGATCTGGTTGCCGTCCCCGTGCACCACCACCCTCGGGCCGAGCACGGCGATGCGCGGCACGAGCCCCCCCGCCCCCCCGAGCGCGCCGACGTTGCAGGCGGCGTCGGACGGGTCGGGTCGGCCGTCGTCGCCGAGGTCGCGCAGGCGCAGGAACGTGTCGGTGAAGCGGTACCCGAGGAGACGACCCCTGCCGCGCGGGTTGTTGTCGCGCTCCGGGCCCGCCTCCACGGGAAGGAGGCTCGTCGCCGTGGCGACGAGCTGCGAGGCGCCGCTCCCCACGTTGCCGGCCAGGTCCACGGCGCGGATGCCCACGGAGTTCGAGGTGCCGTCGAGGAGCGGGACGCGGATGGCCTCGAACGTCGTCCCGTCGCACACGAGGCGCGCGTCGGCGCAGCCGCAGCTGCACGGGGCGTACACGCCGCCGAGGCGGCACGCGGGCGAGGGGCAGAGAGCCCGGAACCCGGCGCCGGTGTCCACCTCCACCCAGGCGACGTTCCTCCAGGGGAAGCCGCCGCCGGCCGGCTCGTCGGTGGCCGGGGCGGTGACGAAGAAGTCGGCGTACTCCGCGTGAACGGTCAGGAGCGACGGATCGTAGAGCGGCGCGATGGTCGGGCTCGTGGGCGGGATCAGATCGCTCGTCACCTCGAGGACCGATTGCGCGCTCAGCCGGCCGGCGCGGTCCACCGCCCGCGCGTAGAAGCAGGTCTTCGCGTTGGCGGTCAGGGTCACGGCGGCGCTGGACGGGGTCGCGCCGAAGGCGGCGCCCGTGGTGGCCGGGCAGGTGGTGGTGGGGGCCACGGCCGAGGTCGCGGACTCGTAGCCGAAGAAGTTGGCGTCGCCCTCGGAGCCGGAGATCGTGACCGTCGCGCTCGTGGAGTCCACCACCGCGCGGGCGGTGGACAGGGACGGCGCGGCGGGATCCTGCGAGTCCTGCACCACCTCGAGGCTGACCGCGGCGCCGGCGTTTCCGGCCGCGTCGACGGGGCGCGCCCAGAGCACGTTCCGGGCGTCGGCGGCGAGGCCGTCGAAGGTGAGCGACGTGGGCGGCGCGGGCGTGACGAGGACCAGCGTGGCGGAGGCCCAGTCCGGCGAGGCGCCGCGCGCGAGCTCGTACCCGCGCAGGTTCGAGGGCGTGGTCGCGTCGGTGGCCGGCGTGACGATGGGCACCGTGACGGAGGTCTGCGCGGTGTAGCCGTCCTGCTGCGGCGGCGTCACGGCCGGCGCGCCGAGCACGAGGCCCGACGGCGCGATGGCGTCGAGACAGAGGACCGTGCCCGCCGGCGTGGGAGCGCCGCTCCCGACCACGGTGCGCGCGTAATCGGGGCACGTCCGCCCCGTCGCGGTCGCGAGGATGTCGTACGTGCCGGGCGGCAGCGCGGCGGAGGTCCAGGCGCCGCTGGCGGCGGAGAGCGCCGCGTCGGAGAACGACGTCCCGTTGAAGGCCGTCCCCGTGATGGAGATGGCGACGTTGGCGCTGGCGAGGCCGTCGCCGCCGCCGGGCACGTTGGTGAGCGTGGCCACGCCGGTGAGGGAGCCCGCGGCCACGGGCAGCGTCATGGCCGGCGCGCCGGCGGTCGCGTTCGCGAGGGCGACCACGCTCACCGCCTGGCTCCTGAACCACGTCTTGCTCGCGGTGACCGTGTAGGAGGCGCCGGCGAGGCTCACCGGCACGCCCTCGAAGCGGTAGGCGCCGCTCGCGTCGGTCACGGCCGCGGGGACGGCGACGTCCGCTCCCTCGAGCGTCACCACCACCCCGGAGAAGTCGGCGCCCACCGAGAACCCCACGATGGCGCCCGGCGACAGCGAGACGCTGCCGGCCACGGTCCCGAGGCTCACCTCGAGCGTCACGCCCGGCGCGGTGACCGCGCCGGCGCCGACCGCCAGCCCGGTGAGCGAGGCCGAGTCGTACCCGGCCTTCGAGAAGGTGACCGAGTAGGTGCCCTGCCTCAGGCCGGCGATGGACCAGGCGCCGCCCGCGGCGCTGGTGGTGGAGGCCGTCACGGGGGCGCCGTTCACGTCCGTGCCGGTCAGGACCGCGGCGACGCCGCTCGCGCTGCCGCGCTCCACGCCGACCGTCCCCGAGAGCGCACCGGTCGTCGAGAGCGCGAGCGTCGCGGGACCGACCGCGGCGACCGCGCCCGAGGTCACGCCGAAGGAGGCGCTCACGGCCGAGGCGTAGGCGGGCCGCTCGTACGTCGCGGTGTAGCCGGTCCCGACGCGCAACCCGGAGACGACCCAGCTCCCGGCGGCATCGGTCACGGCGGAGGCCGTGTCCGGGCCGCCCGAGACGATCACGACGGTTCCGGCCTGGCTCGCGGCGCCGCTGGCGGTCACCGTGCCGGCGGCGCCGCCGCGCGAGGCGGCGAGCGTGAGCGAGCCGAGCGCCACCGCCTGCCCGGTGGAAAGCGACACGCCCACCGGCGCCGGCGTGTCGTATGCGTCGCGGGAGACCACGACCTGGTAGCTGCCGGCGGCGAGCGCCGGGAAGGAGAACGTCCCGCTCGCGCCGGCGCTGGTGGTGGCGTTCACGGCCACGCCGCGGAAGTCCGCGCCGGCGAGCGTGACGTTGGTGCCGGCCGGTGCGG